>JBGSXT010000491.1:0-8195 GCA_041751295.1 Mariniblastus sp. | reverse complement strand
GCTGACAAGATTGTCGTCGGCGGATTTTCGCAGGGAGCGATGCTGGCGACGGACGTCGCTCTCAACTATCCCGAGCCTTTGGCCGGGCTGATCATTTGGTCCGGTACCCTGATGAACGAAGACCAATGGTCGACTGCTGCGAGAAAAGCAGCTCCGCTAACGGTTGTGCAGTCTCACGGCCGAATCGATCCCATTTTGCCTTTTGCCGGTGCGGAATACCTGCGGGATTTGCTTGAGCAACATGGCCATGTTGTTGACTTTGTACCATTTAACGGCGAGCACGGCATCGGCGGCGAGGCGCTGGTTGCGGCAGTCAATTTATTGGAATCCGTTTTTTAGCTGGACAGCGCCACTTTGAATCATCATCGATGATCAATACCAGCACGATGCGCAAGCGAGTAACGAGTTTCAACGAATTCACGCGCTTGCGCATCGTGCCGGTAACGGCGTCAACGCGGCATCGACCATCTGCATATTCTGCACAGCTGGCATCTTAAATCGCTGCGGCATGCTCGACAACCGGTCGACCGGATGGAATCCGGATCTGTTGGCGTTCCGCCAGGCGAATGCAGGTATCGATTACCTGGCTCTGGGCCTGGGCTGAAAAGTGGGGGGCCAATTCGCTGATATTCTGTATTTCCCGGTTCAGAATATCTCCAGGCCGCCTACCCATGTTCTTCAGGACTTTCTTCCGCACAGGCATCGCTGCATTTTTCAAAGCCGGCGCCCACAACGACGTATCGACCCATTTCAGAATTGTTTTGATGTCTGTGTCACTGAACTGCGGCAGGTTTTCAAACCGCAACACCTGTTCGCTCAATTCGCGGGCAAGTTCTGGGTCCTGTTGGTCCAGACACTCGATCAACGATTCCCGTGTTGCCGCATCGGTGCAGCTGAGCAGCTTCGTCGCGACATTGAAGCCCCCTTCACGGCAGCGATCTGAATGCAACAAACGGTTCAATCGTGATTTCAACTGGAAGGAAATGTTGGCAATTTCCTGAGAATCAAATTTCTCCAACTGGCACAGCCGACGCAAAACCGTGACCCGCGTTTCCGGCTCGAAACGGTTCAGCGTCGCGGATGCCAATTGGGTAGGCAGAAATGACAGGACGGAGGCCACGAGTCCCGGATGCTCACCCGCCAGAATACGAAAGCGGATTTCGTCGGAAACCTCGCACAGGAAATCGAACGGCCCGGCAGCGAGCGAAGCGGCAGATCTCTTTCCGGTGGATTTTGAAGAAGGCGATGCCAAAGTAACTGCGGTTTCCAGAAACTTCTGGATCGCCAGCTGGCGCTGTTGTTCAGAAATGCTGCCAAGTGTGCGGATTCGTTTGAATACCGTTTGCAGATCTTTGGCATCCAGTTTTGCCAGCAGTCGACTGGCCTGCCGTTGAGGCAGGCACTTGATCAGCACCGCAGCGCGGTGAACAGCGGATTCGAAAGTCATTTCCGCAACCCAAAATCGTGTGGTTGGTCGAACGGTGTGCCGCTGGCCGGCGACAGCGAATTCTTCTACGACAGTTATCGGAATCGAAGGCAATCGGGTTGCAGCCAACATGAAACAGGCCGAAACCGGGGAACTAAACGCTAGCGAAAAGTGCCCGGTTTGCCGAATGTCGGCCGGGAATTCCGGTTATTTGGCGTACTAGCCGTTGAGTCACTGAAATTGGCCGTAGTCGCATTCGGATGGTAGCTTTCGTTGCCTGTCGTAGTTGAACGGGTAATTTTCACTCGATTGTAAAGTTGGCCATCAGGATTGATTTCCGGCGAATCCGTATTCGGCAATTGCTGATCGGCTGCCTGCACCCAATTGGCAGGCACGTTGGCCATCCGTGTGGCGAGCGACTTGGGTATTTGAAAGCTGTCTGACTGACGGGGGTTCGCTGTCATCCGATTGGGGCTGCCGTTTGCATTCTGTTCCGCGATACCTGTTGGCTGAGCCATCGGCCCGGACTGCGGTTCATTGGCGTTGGTTTTGATAATTGCAGAATCACTGGGTGGCCTACCGGTCAGCGACAGGCGATTAGTACTCCCCTGGATGAATTGATTATCGGTTGTCTTGAACACCGGGACCAGCGAAATTGATTTTCGCTCGCCGCCGTATTCTTCCCATGGAATCCAGATACTGTAGGAATGTCCCAGCTCCGATTTCGAATAATGGCCCGCAAATTTTTCTGCGGGAAAGACATATTTGCGATCCGCGACATCGCTACTTATTGACTGGCTGTCATCGTAGCCATAAACAACCAGTTCACCATCTGCAGTCGCGAGTTCGTCACTGTCGTTGTAAAAGTAGAGCCGACCGGTAAAACCTTTTACGGCATTTTTGCCTTCTGGGCGCAGAACGTTTTCTTTCCAGATCACAGCCATCCGAACGGGAGTAACGGTTTTGGAATTCTGCTCGTCGTTTTTGATCGGTTTTTCAGCTTGAGTTGATTTTTTTTGCATGGGCATAATGGCGCTGCAACCAATTTGCAACATCACCAGCGACATCATCATTGCTGTCATTCGCCAATTCATGCGTCTCTCCCTGACTTGTGCATCATTATCTGTAACTGTTGCTGACGCCGCCATAACGATCGTTTTGACCATTGCCGTAGTTGGAATTCTGTTGGGAATCTGCGGTTCTGTAATTGCCGCCAACGGGCTGCCCCGAAACTGGCGGTTGGAATTGTGCTCGATTGGCAAATTGTGCTTTTTCCTGTCGATACTGCTGAACAAATCTGGCTGCCATTTCCGCGTTTTGGTCCTGCGACATCGCCTGCGGATACGGACTGGCAGCTGCATTGCCGCGATGATGTCCAAGATGGCTGGCTCGATCTTGAACCATGGAGTTTGCGGCATCATTTTCGTACGGCGAATTCATGGGCGGTGCGATTGCTCGTTGTTTCGTATATTGAACATCGTGGGGATGGCTATTCCCGGAATGGTGAGCTTCTCCATTCGGCCTGTACCCGCTCATTGCACCTGGTTCTGCCTGAATTTGCTGTCGGTTGAAATGGCCGTCAGGCACGATGTTACGTCCGGAGCTGCCGTCCAATAGCGGATCGCCGGTTGGGTTTCCACTTGAACCATTATTCATCAATGGATCCTCATTTCGGTTTCCAGAGCCATCGCCGTTCTGCCAGTCGCGATTTGGAGGCAGGGTCTGTTCGATGGGACGCATGCCAGGGTCTAGTTGATTTATCCCGTTTTGAGGCGATGGCAGCGTTTCGGATCGGGAAACTGATTGAGTTTCGGGATTGCTGCCTGTGGGATCGTTATCCGGATGGTAGATTTTCGGCGTTTGCTCAAAGTATTCCGAGCCGGTGTAGGAGGTCGTTCCGTAAATTTCAGCAACATCACACTTGCACCAGTGCATTCGATTGAAATCGTCTTCATTGAGCGCGTTAATATCATCGGGGCCATCGACGATGTAGGGCGTGAGTATAATCAGCATTTCGCTGCGATTGGCGTCATTGCGGACTGATTGGAACAGCGGTCCAATCACTGGCAAATCGCCAAGAATCGGCACCGAAGTGATGGATTGCGACTTGTCTTCCGAAATCAGTCCGGACAGCGCGACGGTTTGGCCCGATCGACACATGATCGTGGTCTGTGCCGCCGTCTGGTTAATCGGAGCCGAGCGGATTTCATTGCCGTTGGCGTCGATGCCGATTGTCGTGCCATTTGCTTCCGAACCAAGGGCGCTATTTTGCACATCGACGAACATCACGATCATGCCGTCGGGCATAACACGAGGAGTTACAGCAAGTGTAATTCCGGTGTCAACGTTTTCAATCGACTGGGTAACGGTACCGACACTGGTTACCGTCCCACCCAACCTTTGAATCTGGGCACCCACATTAAGTCGGGCTTCCAGATTTTCGAGGGTCATGATTTGGGGGCTGAACAAGACGTTGGCGCACCCTTTCTGTTTCAGGAATCTGAGCAGGAAATTCAACGACTCGTCTCCGGCGGACAGGACAAAACCAGGCAATCCACGACCAACACCCAGATTGGTTTCCAATTGACCTGCGACATTTTCCAGGTCCACAAAGCCGGTTCCTATCGTCTCGCTCAGCCCAGCTTCAAAAATCGACGAGTCCTGGATGCCGAACTCGACACCAAAGTCTTCCATCTGATCGAGGTCCACGGAAACAATCATTGCTTTGACTTTGACCATTGGAGGGAGGCGATCGAGGCCCTTGATGATATGTTCGATCATCGGGAACTCATCGCGTCGGGCGTTAATGATCAGGCTGTTGCTGCTTTCGTCGGGCACCACGATCACTTCCCGGCGGGACAGATTGACGCCACCGTTGAACTGACCTCCGCCCGTCAGCGGGTTATTGGTAAAAATCGTCTGGCGATCAACCAGAAATTCGTCCAGGGCCGTGGCCACATCGAGTACAAAAGCATTGCTCAATCGGTAAATCCACGTCTCACGATCGTGAATATCCTCTTCGTCCAAACGTTGGATCAATGATTCAACGAAATCGAGATCGGACTGCGAACCAGTCGCAATAATCGTGTTGGTCCGATCGTTGACGGCAAACGTCAGGTTGAGCAGCGTGCTGCCATCGGACCCGACCGACGATTGTAGCGGTAAATTTGATGTCGCGCCTTGCTGCTGGCCTCCCGGCTGTTGCCCACCCTGTTGTCCCAGACCGAAGATTTCCTGCAACGTCGCCAGGATCTCCCTCGCATCACCATTGATCACGGGAAAGACTTTGACGACCGATTCGACGTCAGGCAATTTGTCGAGTTGTTTGATCAGTTCAGCGATCAATCCCATCGCGTGTTCCGGCGCTACAATGGCGATCGTGTTACTGGCGTTGTTGGACGTGAGCCTGGCGTCAAACAGGATGCCGCCATCGACAACACTGTTATCCCGAGCACGAATTTGTAAAGTTGTGATGGGGGTGATGGGGAGTGTTGAACCCGGTTGCTGTTGTTGTTGATTAAAATTCTGATTACCGCCCAGGTTGCCTTGAGTTTCCGCGATGCCGGTATTCAGCTGTTGGCCGCCATTCAGAATATCCTGCACGATCACGGCAAGATCGCCGGCAATCTGATTGCGAATCGGAATGACCCTGATCACCCGTTCAAAAATATTGTTCGGCGTGTCGATTTCATCCAGAAATGCTTTGGCCTTGCGCCGCAAGTCCAGCCCGGCAAGTATCGATAACGTATTCGAACGGGATTCCACGATGGTGATCACGGGCGACGGATCACGCGGCGCATTCGGTTGCACGTTCGTTGCTTGACCAAAAAACTCATCGACGACCCGCTTCGCAGTCGTGGCATCAATATGTTTCAACTGGTAAAAAAGATATCCTTTTTCGTCTTCGGTCAGTTCCAGGTCCGGCGGAATAACTTCCTGCTTTTCACCATCAAACTGTTTCACGATGTTGGTGACTGCTTCTACGGCTCCCTCGGAACCTGCAACGAACAGACTGTTGGATGCTGTGATCGGGCGAATATCAACTGGACCGTGGAGACGCAAAAACTGATTGTCATAGACTTCCTGTACAACTGTTGCCAATTCCGTTGGCTGAGAATTGAATAGCGGAATGGACGCAGTGCGCGGTGCCATCGTTTTTGCCGCTGCAATGATTTTCAGCATGTAGGCTTTGACTTTAGCAACATCTTCCTCTTCGCCAATGATGATCAGCGTTCCTGTTTCTGGAGAATCACGTAACTCGACTGGACTCTTCAGATTCGGAACATCCTGCTCCAAACGATCCAGGACATCCTGGCTCAAATCCAGATCGCCCGGGCTCCTAATGACATCGATCGCTTGCTGGTCCTGATTGACTGGAGCGCCGGGAACGTCTTGGGCGTTCTGAACTCCTTGGGCATCCTGTACAATCCATGACGCCTGCCGGACAAAATTCTGGTCCACCGACCCAACATCGACGACTTCGACCGTATCGTACGGCGAATCGGCTCGATCAAGCGCTTGAATCAGCTGATGCCAGCCCGGTTTTCGATTGGGGGCGCCTTCGTAAGTCAATACGCCCCGTACCCGATCGAATCTCATCGGTGCTTCCGGTGCCGTTTTTCCCGCTGGCAGGAATATTCGCAACATGCGATGTTCGTTGTCCAGAGAATCGCACAACAGGCGATCGCCCCAAATATCCGCCAGCTTCCGTTCGAATTGTGCGTAGCTCTGGTGTTTCAACTGGTATTCCCAAGGAAATTCACTTTGCACGGCTTGCGAACTTCGCGTGTTGCGACGATGGCGACCATACGCATCAACTTCGAAACTCGCCGGTTCAACCATGACGTCGGGGTGGATTTGCTGAACATCGCGGTACGGACCGTTAGAAAATCCAGTTGCGGCTTCACTGGTCGAATTGAGTTGGGGTGCCTGCATTGGCTTTGGTGCTGGTATCCGCTGGATTTCCTGACCGACCGGCAAAACGTGCCGAATTGGTTGCTGCTGCTGGCTGGCTGGTTGCTGCTGGCCTAAAACGCCACTTGAGACCACGCTGCAGAAGCACATTTGAAGGCAGATGATCAGCCGCGAACCCCGAACTCCGTTTAGCCGCTCTTCTCGCAGTTGACTCATTTTGGTCCACTTCATTGTCAGTCCTTTTGAAGAACACCGTTTTCAGGAAGTAACGGCCAGCCTTTTTCGAATCACGGATAGCCGCCACCCAATCGTAACGCCGTCATACAAAACAGGCGCATAGGCAGCCGGCTACCATCCCTGTTTTCATCGGCAATGCTTCGCCAATCGTTACACTATTTCCAATCGTCAATCTCGAATTTAACGGAATAGTTTAACATTTCCGGCAATTTGGGTTAATTGAGAGGAATTGGCAGATTTACCTTGCCCGGTTGTCCAAAGCAACCACTAAATGAACACGGCAACAGGCCAACAGATTCGAACGGTTGAAAAAGAATTTCGAAGAAATGTTCGATCAAGCATTGAGCCTGCCCCAGCCGAGCCGCAGAATATTGCCGCCAAGCTGGTTATCTCTGAATCGGAATAACGCGTTCGCATCCTCAAACGATCGGCCAGTGTCGGTTTACCCATTGGACGAATTGCTAATTCGTTTAGCGTGGCGCAGGGACGAATTAGCCATTCGACCTGAGGTAAAATCTAGATGCGAATAGCGCGTTCGCAACCTCAGACGAACTGACTTTCCAATTCCGATTCATCGGTTTCAGTCATGAAATCCGCAACATCGCTGATCTGTGGGCCATACTCCGAATTTTCCTGCATGCTAAAGCACTCGGAAGGGGCGGCAACTTTGCGATAGCCCAGCCCAACGAACACTTCCAGGATTTCGCTGCAGGTTGGAAACATTCGACCGCTGGCACACTTGTAATCGTCGAGTGCATGCATGAATTCGATTTCCACCGGACTGTATTCGCGCTCGCAAGTGGTCGGGTCAATCTGCCGCCGACGTTTGGCTTTGCGCCGTTCGGGCGCAACCGTAGCCAAGATTGCGGTTTTTCGGCGATCTTTCCCTTCACGGTTGCCCGTTTCGTTCAATTTGACTGCTTTAGCTGACGATATTCCGGTGTTTTTCTTTGCCATTGCTTTCACTTACCCGCATAAACTATTTGTCAAAAAATTATCCGAACACGATTCCGGATTGACCCAAGTAAAAATAAACCATGTGGGTCAAGATGACGGGAAATTCTGGAAAATTCGGCTGGCTAAGATGGTCAGGTGTGCGATTTGGGTGGATTTGCCGATTATTCCGATTCAATGGCACCAAAAGCGGCAGCAGACAGCGAATGCAGACCCAAGCGCGACTTACGCCTGAGTGAAAAGGGTCTTGGCATCAAGGCAAGAAAGATAAATCGGAAGCCTGCGACCGACTGCCATCAGGCTGTAGCCGCTAGTGCAAGATGGTCAGCGTTTCGAAAATCAGAATTTCGAAAATTCAATCGACTAAAGTCCGGTTCCGTGACGTCCTGCCGGTTCCTGTTCAGCCACGACCTTTGTAGCCAATCGAGACATTGCGACAGCGCTTTGAATGGACGGACACCCGGCAATTCGGAAGAATAGGCATAAAAGTCAATCCCGTTCAATCGATTCCGAAACTGAACGAGCGAAATTGGGTTTGCAGTCGATGGTTCCAATTTGTCGCTCGATAATGCATCGTCCTCAACAGACATGGCAAAACTGTTGACCGGGGCGTAGTATGCAAATCTCTCAGTCGTCAATGCGACAAACAGCAGCAACATGGCGG
>JBGSXT010000490.1:0-5353 GCA_041751295.1 Mariniblastus sp. | reverse complement strand
GCCGAAATCCTGCAGCGACGCATCGCCGCCAGCGATGTGTTGCAGCCGCTGGCAGTACGGCTGCAGCAGAATCGCAAGCAATATCGGCTGATCGGCAGCGAATTTTCGTTGGCTGGAATCATGACACTGGACGGTCAGCCGTTTGCCCTTCGCCACGAAAATGCACCGGTTAAAGGTTTGATTTTCATGACTTCGGCAACCATGCAGGGGATGCAACAGGCGATCGGATTCATCATGAACATCGCCGGGAAATATATCAAGGAAAGTCAGTTCTGCCTGTCAGTGATCTACCTCGACAGTGGGGATAACGACGCGGGGCTGGCGGAGTTCAAGCGGATTGCCGAGTTAGTTCCCGTGATCGATTTTGGTCGGATCGATTCGAGTTCTGAAGCAGGCAAAACGGTTATTGAAGGGCTGGCGGTGATTTCGTTGCCAATGTTGATGTTGTTGGACGAGGACAACCGGGTCCGTGGAATCGACGTGAATCAATTCGATTTCGAACGACGCTTTAAGGAAATGTTGAACCGTGATTGAGGGCCAGTGTGCCACATCACCGGGCAAACAGGAATAATGAATGAATCGCGAAACGGCCTGCCAGTTGATGTTTGAGTTTACGGCGAACGATGCCTTGCGACGGCATATGCGGTCGGTGGAGATCGCGATGCGGGCTTATGCCGAAAAGTTCGGCGAAGATGTCGAACGTTGGGGCATCGTTGGGCTGTTGCATGATTTCGATTACGAGCGTTGGCCGAATGCGCCGGACCATCCGCTGCAGGGTTCGCGGATTTTGGCGGAACGTGGCTATCCGGACGACGTAATTTATGCGATCAAGTCCCATGTCGATGGGATCGATGGCTGCCCGCGGGTTTCGTTGTTGGATCGGACGTTGTTTGCGTGTGACGAGCTGTGCGGATTCATTATTGCGGTCGCGTTGGTCCGGCCGGAAGGGATTCGCGGCATGAATTCAGGCAGCGTGCGAAAAAAAATGAAGCAGAAGAGTTTTGCGGAGAAGGTCAGCCGCGAAGATATTGTTGACGGTGCCGGGCGGCTGGAAGTCGATTTGAACAATCACATTCAATTCGTGATCGAGGCGTTGACGCCGCACGCTGAAGAGTTGAAAATATGAAAGTGGCATTCTGAGAATTGTTCGTTTTCATGTGCCTTGCAAGTGACAGGTACTTTTGCACTTAACACCACTTTCCCCAACCCCATCCCCTGACGGGAATAGGCCCTGATTAAGGAACGCTGCGATGAAGATCCAGGAAGCCGAACAATTGACCGCGCGGAAATGCGAACCGTGTGAAGGGGGCGTCGATGCGTGTCCGCTGCCGTTTGTGAAAGAACAGCTGGCAAAACTGCCAGGCTGGTATTTGACTCATGACAATCAACGCATTCGCAAAGATTGGACGGTCAAGAATTTTATGGCCGGCATGGCGTTTTTTGAGAAGGTCGCCGAATTGGCTGAAGCCGACGGGCATCATCCGGACATTCACCTGGAGGGCTACAAAAACGTGTCCATTGAATTGTGGACGCATGCCATCGGCGGGCTCAGCGAAAACGATTTCATACTGGCTGCCAAAATCGACCGAATAAATCCGGGAAAATAAGGCGCAGAGCGGAATCGGACCGCTGTACCAGGTTTTGCAAACCTGTGCCTAAGCCACTCGGCCACTGCGCCAATGTTGGTTAATTCGCAAAGTCTATCGGATTACGCGGTACGGGTCAAAAGGACTTTGGGCAAACTGCGTCAAATTTAATGGCAACTTTCCGGCCGGAATCGCGATCATTTGTTTGGCATCGGGCAGACATTAGTTATTTCAAGCATTGTTTAATCACGGATTCCAGAACTTTCCGGAAAATCGGCATAATGATAATTTCGGAAATCCAGCATTCAAACTTGATCTTACTGGGGAAAAAAGTTCGGCACCTGCCCCACGCGACAAGTTGGCACAACACTCCGACGAACACCCGGAATGTTAAAACTAATGGCAATGCCACGAACACCAGCGTGATTTTTTAGGACGCGGTATAACAGTTGTTTGCCGCGACAAGAATTTGCACTAACCGGCATCCACCGGGTGTAAGTTGCGTGGAAAAGAGGAGTCGAAAATCTGAGCCGCTGAGTTATGTATCCTTACGAACCGCCAGATTCAATTTCGAACGAACATTTTCCAAATCGAAATCGGTTCACTGTTGTGAGAACCGTCCTGTGGTTCGCCGTAATCCCCGTGACTTTGTGCTTCGCAATCGCGTCAGCAGTTGCGACCTACATGCTTTACCTGGGATTCGGAAATGGTGGCGACTTTGCAATTATTATCGCCCCCGTGTACGCTAAAATCGCAGGAATTGTAGGCGGATTTGTCGGCTTCGTTGTTAGCATTTATGTCGCTATCTATCAGGCGCCGGCGGGGTAGTTGCCTGACCGCATGAGGCAGCAAATCTGAAAACGTCGTTTGCGGCAAGGGATCCTGCGGCCGAATAATTTCCGAGTACAATTCGTATACCTGCAGAGTGTGGAGAATGACAAAGAGCAACGATCCCAACCCAATGAAGTGCTCCCGATGCGAGACCGACATCGAGTACGTCGGCACTAAATCGTTCCACGAGGGGACTCGGTGGGGTTTCTTTGGCGAACTGGGGGAGTTGTTCGTTAACAAAGAACGGTTCGACGTTTACGTTTGCAATCGGTGTGGGCGGGTCGAACTGTTCGTCGATGGCATCGGTGAGGAGTTTCGTCCACATTGACGCCGAACCAGGCGCGGCACCTGACTGCGCACGTATCTTCGCTTTTCGGGTTTCAATGTCGCATTAGCGGCTCCGGCAGGCGAGCTTTGCGATCGTCATTTAAGGTGTATGGTTTATGAGACGTGTACGTTTTTCTGTCGCTATGAGCCTGGATGGATTCATCGCAGGCCCAGCCGGTGAAAGTGATTGGATCGTCATGGACCCCGATATTGACTTCGGCGCACTGATGGGAGCTTTTGACACTATCCTGCTGGGCCGAATCACCTATGAGGCAACGCGCGGGCATGCTGGCGGCGGAATGCCAGGCATGTCTACGGTTGTATTTTCGAACACACTCCGTCAGGTAGATTGTCCGGGAATAGTCGTTTCAAGTGATCCCGGGCAGACACTATCCACAATTCGAAAACAGGATGGCAAAGACATCTGGCTATTTGGAGGGGGCAAGCTGTTTCACAGTCTGCTTGAACTTGAATTGGTTGACTCCGTCGAAGTATCCGTGATACCCGTCTTGCTGGGTGGAGGATTGCCCTTACTGCCGCATCCCAGCAAATACGGTAAACTCCAACTTACAAACCATCGCGTCTACCCAAAGACTGGTACCGTCGCACTTGAGTACGTTCCGAAACGTTGAGTGTCGAACGAAGCGGTGAACCCGATCGGCGGTGGACAATTTTTTGCCAATAGAAAATCAACTCCCACCTCCCGGTGATGGCGTTCGTAACGCCGCAGCGCGGAATTTGAGCGCAGATTGACTCCGAGTCCTGACGATGCTATCTTGAATTCATGATTTACTCACATTTGATCACTATCGACCCGGACAGGCGAAGTGGCCAGCCTTGTATCCGGAGACTTCGAATAACGGTACAAGACGTGTTGGAATATCTGGCTGCTGGCATGTCCAATGACCAAATACTAAATGATTTTCCAGACCTTGCCATAGATGACATTCGTGCCTGTCTCGCTTACGCGGCAGACAGGGAGCGGCGACTTAAGGTAGCTCCAGCGGCATGAGATTGCTGTTCGACCAGAACCTATCTCATCGGCTCATTGCATCTCTGGTTGACGACTTCGCTGGCTCGGCACGTGTCCGCGATGTCGGATTGGCAACGTCGTCGGACTCTGACGTGTGGAAGTATGCCGCAGCAAATGGGTTTGCAATTGTGTCCAAAGACTACGATTTCCAGCAACGAGCGTTACTCTTCGGACACCCTCCGAAAGTGATCTGGATCCGACTTGGCAACTGCAGGACCGAAGACATATCTGCCCTTCTGTTTTCGCGTAAATCCGAAATCGACAGGTTTGAAGCCGATCCATTGGCCTCATTCCTGGCACTCTCATGAGAAAGTCGGCTTAATCGGGAGTTAGGTCTGACACGATGCGACATTTGAATGCAACTGTTTTGCTGAGCTTCGTTTGCGCCGCTGTCCTTGGCCTGGCCGCAGTGATTCTGCCGGTCTGGCTGCTTTCGCTGCCACTTCACACAGCGCCGCTGTTTCCACTCATTCGCACGGGCATCGAAGGCCTGTCTTTTCTAACGTTCATTTTTCTGTTTGGGAGCGGCCTCTTGCTCGGTTTCTTTGGGAAAGGCCATCCGATCCTTCTTGGAATCGCCACGATCGGTTTGCTTCCTTTACTGGCAATTGCGGAGATGGTCGTTTCACCGACTTCGCACAACTTGTGGCCGCTTGAGTTTATGATGTACAGCTTTATCAGCCTGAGCGCTGTTCTGGGTGCCTGCATTGGCAGATTTGTGCATAAAAAGTTCTTGAAAAGCAATGCCTGACGGCTCCAACCACGTGATCGTTTGAGAAGAGAGATCCACATGACTTCGGACACGCGGTTGGTCTCCGAGCAATTTCCCCGCTCTTCGCGATACCACCCCGATTGGATCGTCGCCAGTGTCAGCGGCGGGGCCAACCCGCTGTGGCTGACCGAGTGGCTGGCCGAGGCGTTGGACTTGCGGCCCGGCATGCGGGTCTTGGACCTTGGCTGCGGGCGGGCCATGTCGTCGATCTTCCTGCGCCGCGAATTCGGCGTGCAGGTTTGGGCCACCGACCTGTGGTTCAGCGCCTCGGAGAATCTCCAGCGCATCCGGGATGCCGACGTCGAGGACGGCGTGTTTCCGATCCATGCCGACGCCCGCTCGTTGCCGTTCGCCGACGAGTTCTTCGACGCGATCGTGAGCATCGATTCCTTCTTCTACTACGGCACGGACGATCTGTACCTGAAGTACCTCGCCAGGTTTGTGAAGCCGGGCGGGCCAGTGGGGATTGCGGGGGCCGGGTTCATGCGGGAGATCGAAGATTCGGTTCCCGAACATCTGCGCGAGTGGTGGGCGCAGGATACTCCCTGGTGCCTGCATTCGGCGCCCTGGTGGCGGCGGCATTGGGAACGGACAGGCATCCTGGACATTGAGCTGGCCGACACGATGCCCAACGGCTGGCAACGCTGGCTGGACTGGCAGGCCGTGGCAGCCCCTGACAATGAAGTTGAAATCAAGGCGCTGGAGGCGGATCGTGGCAACTACATCGGCTACGTTCGCGTGGTGGGCCGCCGCGATGGCCGTGTGAAGCTGGACGATTACATTCCGTGGCAGATGTCCTTACCC
>JBGSXT010000489.1:0-3656 GCA_041751295.1 Mariniblastus sp. | reverse complement strand
AGTTGTTCGTGTAGTTCGGTCATTTAGTGGATCGTATCGAAGGTAGCAGAAAACGATCCACCAAATCACACTAACCAACACAAACGACTACCGTTGCTCGAATCGCGCTTACTACTGACAACCAAACCAACTGCCACTGCTCCACTGACCACTGACCTTCCTCAAGCCAATCCAATCGCAGTGATAATCATGTCGATCACCTTGATCCCAACGAAGGGCACAATCAGGCCCCCTAACCCATAGATCAGCAGGTTGCGCCGCAGCAGGGTCGCAGCAGATAACGCCCGATATTTAACCCCCTTCAAAGCGAGTGGAATTAGCACGATTATCACCAGCGCGTTGAAGATAACCGCCGACAGGATCGCCGAACCTGCGGTCTGCAGACCCATGATGTTTAATGCTGAGAGCGGTGCATCTCCGCCGCCTTGTGCTGCATAAAGGGTGGCAAACATCGCGGGGATGATTGCAAAATACTTGGCAACGTCGTTGGCAATTGAAAACGTGGCCAACGCGCCACGGGTCATCAAGAGCTGCTTGCCTATTTCCACAATCTCGATCAACTTGGTCGGGTTTGAGTCGAGGTCAACCATGTTGCCGGCCTCTTTCGCTGCCTGTGTGCCGGTGTTCATCGCCACTCCAACATCGGCCTGCGCGAGAGCGGGCGCATCGTTGGTACCATCTCCGGTCATCGCCACGAGTTTGCCGCCGGCTTGCTCTCGTTTGATAAGGGCCATCTTGTCTTCCGGCGTGGCTTGTGCGAGAAAATCATCGACGCCGGCTTCGCGCGCAATCGTCGCCGCGGTGAGCGGATTGTCGCCGGTGATCATGACTGTCCTGATACCCATCTGCCGCATTTGATTGAATCGTTCGACCATGCCTCCCTTGACGATATCTTTCAAGTGAATGACGCCGAGTGCGATTTTGTCTTCCGCCACGACCAGAGGTGTGCCGCCCGCTCTCGAAATGTCCTCGACGATGATGCCTAATTCGTTAGGAACATGCTTCCCGGACGCACTGAGATACTTTTCAATGGCATCTGCCGCCCCTTTACGAACTTCGCGCCCGTCGAAATCCACTCCCGACATACGGGTTTGCGCTGTGAACGAGATGAACGTTGCTTCGTGCGGCGCCAGTTCCCGCCCACGCAATCCGTACTTCTCCTTGGCCAGCACAATGATTGACCGGCCTTCCGGTGTTTCATCTGCCAGCGAGGAGAGCTGTGCTGCTTCGGCTAATTTCGTTTCATCCACTCCGGACAGAGGGACGAAAGCAGTCGCCTGTCGATTCCCAAGCGTGATCGTTCCCGTCTTATCGAGCAGAAGAGTATTCACATCGCCTGCTGCTTCCACGGCCCGACCGGACATCGCCAGCACGTTGTGTTGTATCAGGCGATCCATGCCCGCGATGCCGATGGCTGACAGCAGGCCGCCGATGGTGGTCGGAATCAGACAAACCAATAGGGAAACAAGAACGAAGATCGTTTGCGGGGCGCCCGAATAGATCGCGAATGGCTGCAGGGTGACGACCGCCAGCAGGAAGACGATAGTCAGGCCCGCAAGAAGAATGTTGAGCGCAATTTCGTTCGGCGTCTTTTGCCGCTCCGCGCCCTCAACCAAAGCGATCATCCGGTCGATGAACGTCTCGCCAGGATTGGAAGTGATTCGTACTTTGACTTGATCGGAGAGAACCCGCGTGCCGCCAGTCACGGCAGAACGGTCGCCGCCGGCCTCACGAATCACCGGAGCGGACTCGCCTGTGATCGCCGATTCATCCACGGACGCGACGCCCTCGATAATTTCGCCATCGCCGGGAATGAACTCACCCGCCACCACGACCACGACGTCGTCCTTCCTGAGTTGCGGCGCGTTCACGACTTCGAAGCTACCATCCGGCAACAAGCGCGTCGCCGTGGTTTCGGTTTTCGATTTGCGCAAGTTATCAGCCTGAGCCTTGCCGCGGCCTTCGGCCATCGCTTCGGCAAAATTTGCAAAGAGCACGGTGAACCAAAGCCAGAGCGTGATCTGCAGCTCAAAGCCTGTGTTGGTCACACCCGGAACCGGGGCGATGATCCCACGGATGAGTTGGATGGTCGTCAAGACACTGCCCACTTCAACGACGAACATCACTGGATTTTTCATCATCAAGCGCGGATTTAGCTTTCTAAACGAATCGACGATGGCGCGATTGACGATCTTTGCGTCCCAAATTGCTGTTTTTTTTGTTGTGTCAGCCATAAATGTATTTTTGATTGGTGATTTTTGATTTCGTTTGCTGTCAGTTAGTTCCTCCGAAAACCGCCAATCAAAAATCGCAAATCTAAAATCTAAAATGATTGTCCTGCCTGCATCAGGAAATGTTCGACGATCGGTCCCAGACTCAAGACCGGAAAGAACGTCAACGCGCCAACAATGACAATCACGCTCACGAGCAGCGTCGCGAATAGCGGCGTGGTGACCGGAAAGGTTCCCAAACTGGGCGGGACTGTTTTCTTCCGTGCCATATTTCCGGCTATCGCGAGCATCGGAATGATCATGAAAAAACGCCCTACCACCATCGCCGCGCCGATGGTCGAGTTGTACCAAAGAGTGTTTGCCGAAATCCCGGCGAACGCCGAACCGTTGTTGCCGGTGCCGGAAGTAAAAGCGTAAAGAATTTCTGACACGCCATGCGGCCCCGCGTTGTTGAGTTGCGATGTGCCGAAGGTTGGCGACACCATGGAGATGGCTGTGAATACCAGAATCGTCAGCGGAAACACCAGCAGCACCAGCATTGCCATCTTTACGTCGTAGGACTCGATCTTCTTTCCCAGATACTCAGGCGTACGCCCGACCATTAGGCCGGCAATGAAAACTGCGAGAACGATGTAAATCAAAATGCCGTACATGCCCGCCCCCACACCGCCGAAGATCACTTCGCTCAGCATGATATTGGCGAGCGGAACCAAGCCGCCCAGTGGCGTAAAGCTGTCGTGCATCGAGTTGACCGCTCCGCACGAAGCGTCTGTGGTAACTGTCGCAAAGAGGGCACTGTTCGCGATGCCAAAGCGCACCTCTTTGCCTTCCATGTTACCGCCCGACTGCGTTGCGCTGACCGTTTGATCGGTTCCTGCAAGCAGTGAATTGCCACGAGCTTCCGCCCAGTAAGCCCCAGTTACACCAACTAGAAAGAGCACTGCCATAGCCGCCCAGACGGCCCAGCCGTGTTTCGGCGAGCCGGTCATGCGGCCAAGCGTGTAGGTAAAGCCGGCGGAAATCGCGAAGATTGAGAACATCGCGATCAAATTGGTTAAGGGCGTCGGGTTCTCGAGCGGGTGAGCGCTGTTGGCGTTGAAGAACCCACCGCCGTTTGTGCCCCACTGTTTAATAAACTCCTGCGAGGCGAGTGGGCCCTGGGCGATAACCTGATTGGTAACAACCTGAGATTCCTTCACCGCCGTCCCATCCCGGTAGGTGACTACTTTGCCATCGGCATCCTTCTTGTCCACTTCAATCGTCTGCGGGTCAACGAGCTTCACGGTGTCGTAGGGATTTAAGTTTTGAATTATTCCCTGCGAGACCAGCATCAGAGCGCCGACCAGACAGAAAGGCAGCAAGACCCACAGGACCGAACGGGTCATGTCAACCCAGAAGTTGCCGATGGTCTGCATCTCGCGTCGG
>JBGSXT010000488.1:0-2171 GCA_041751295.1 Mariniblastus sp. | reverse complement strand
GCTGGAATCCCGATTGGTTTGTCGCCGCAGCACAGAACGGCCAGGCGTGGACGATCGAGTGCGCGATTCCACTGAACGAGTTGACGTCGGATGAATTGGGTGCCTCGACGTGGATTGCCATCGAACTCTGTCGCCTGGATCAGAATTCAATCGACTTATGGTCGGACGACGTTAACCGTCAACCACGCAAAATGGAAACGGGCATCGTGGCAGGGCTGACGATGCAACCGCAACGATATGAATTTCTGCGGTTTGCCGTTCCGGAAGCTGCCGAAGCCGACAAACCAAAACATGAGTAAGTCGGGCGGCAGCCGACAATATACAAAATCAGAGTAGAACCGTTGGGGACAACTGTTCTACTCTGGTAAATTTTTACCGGCCGCCCGCTTGCTATGCGCCTGACTTGCAATGAGTCATGTTGTTTTGGGCTAAACGGGGACAATTGACCGGCCCAATTGAAATCGATGTGTGTCCCCTGCCGAGGAAAAAAGCGGCGATTCGATAAAGGAAGCAGATCGATACATAATGATGCGCGACACACAGCTTACCGTGGCATACCGGCGAACCAGGCAGCAGCCGATCGACTCCATACCATCAAAAATCCGCAACTTTCGCGAGAAATTCCTAACCGTTATACTCCTGTACGGCATATTCGTTTTGCCCCGGTAGCTCAGCTGGACAGAGCAACTGACTTCTAATCAGTAGGTCACAGGTTCGAATCCTGTCCGGGGTACCATCCGTCCTGGTTACGCAACTTTTTCTTGAGTTCGTCTAATCGGGTGGGCAGGGGCTTGGGGCTACGGCCCCAAGCCCTGATTTTGATCACGCCTTCATTTGAGTTCTTTTCGAAACGCACACGAATTTCCTGAATCATCAGGCGAATCACGTATTGCCTCTCGTCAAACGTCAATTCCGCCCAAATGTCGGCGAAGGCAGCATACATTCGTTTGATTTCGGCTGGCGAAAGCGTTTGGTTACGGCGATCTCGAATTTGAAGTGACAGGTCCGTGATCTGACTACGCAATTGTTGCTGCTCGGATTCGAGTTTGATCAGTCTCTGCTTTATCGAATTCAATCCGGCCAGCTCGGGATCCGACAGCCGATCCACGAGTACGAGTGACTCCTTTTCCAGCTTCGCCAGCCTGTCTGCCGCCCGTTTCCTTTGCGTTTCCATTTCCTGTCTGCCGTCCTTTGAAGCCTTGCTCGCGGCAGTCAGTACTGCTTTAAGAACGTGTCCCGATAAGGGTTTATTTTTGCTTGGCGAGCCGTTTTGACATCAGCGCGATCATTGCGATGTAAACGAATGCTTCGGCGGATGCTGTTGTTTTTTCATAGTCCTTGCTGTTTCTTCGATAGCGTCCGATCCAAGCAAATGTTCGTTCGACGATCCAGCGTTTTGGCAAAACCACGAAGCCCTGTACGCCGACGGGCCGCAACACGGTTTGCAGGATCCAGCCAAATGTTTCTCGCGTCCACTCGGGCAATCCGCTGCGGCCATAGGCGCTGTCCCCAAAGATGACTTTGAGTCGCTTGAACGGTTGGGCGAGCCTTGCCAAAACCATGGCGGCTGCATCCTGGTCTTGCCAGTACGCTCCGTGAATGACCACCGCCAAAAGCAATCCAAGGGTGTCCACGGCGATGTGCCGCTTACGTCCGGTGATCTTTTTACCGGCGTCATAGCCTATTTCTTCACCTCCTTCGGCCGAACGGACGGATTGACTGTCGATGATCGCGGCGGTCGGCGTAGGCTTCCTGCCAGCAGCCTTGCGGACCTTCTCACGCAATGTGTCGTTGATCTTTTTCCAAATCCCATCGTTTCGCCAGTTCCAAAAAATGTTGTTGACCGTTTTCCAGTTTGGAAAATCCCTGGGCAATTGACGCCACTGACAGCCTGTGCGGACAACGTACAGAATTGCATTGATGATTCGACGGCGGTTGATCGGACGTCGGCCATGGCCGTTCCATTGGGGAATCAAAAGCACGATGGATTGCCATTGCCCCTCATTCATGTCGCTGGGATACTTGATCTCTGTTTTCACGCTGCGGTTCTCCTTCCATGGATCGCAAACCAAAAAGGAGAGCCGTAGCGTTTTTCTAATTCTCAGTCAATCGGGACACGTTCTTAGAAATTCCGATACTCCCGAACTTGATCGTGTTACCGTATTTTTGGA
>JBGSXT010000487.1:0-9052 GCA_041751295.1 Mariniblastus sp. | reverse complement strand
GTCGGGAAGCCGGATTGTTTTCGACAACGGCCGCATTGCCTGTGTCTGCGATTCGTTGAGTGAAATCTACTGGCAGAAATGTGCAGCTTTGAGCGCGACTGATTTCGACGGTCACGGACGGTTGTTTGAATGGTGCCTGCTGAGAGACCAATTGGCGGAAGCCGGCAATCAGGTCGAACTGTTGCAGGGCATGCAGATTCCTGCGACACGATTGCTCGTTCTGAACCAACGGCTGGTGGAAGCGCTGGAGAAACGGGAAATAAAACGGATCGAGCTGGAAAATGAGAGTCAGTTTGCGATTACGGATCTGCCGACGACGGATCTGCCAACGACTCTGGATGCCGAGCCGGAGATTCGCCTTGTCGGATTCGAGACAGTGATCAATCGGACCAGCCGTCCAGCCGACCGCAGCACGATCTTGAAACACCTCGATGACACAACCGACATGCTGCCCAAGAGTTCCGTCGTCACGTTCAAGCGCAAAATTGAACCATTGCTGATCCATTCCTGTTTCACGGCAAAGTGCCACGACGGCCATGCGGCCGAAATGCCGTTGGAGATTGACAGTCGCTCAGGCACGAACCTCAAACGGCTCAGTCAACGGAATCTGCTGCAGGTCTTGCGATACACCGATGTCAGTCATCCGCTGGAAAGTGAGTTGTTGAAGGCGGCGGCGCTGCCGCATGCCGGGCAAGACAAACCAATCATCAGGCTGGACTCACAACAATTCAAGCTTTTACAACAGTGGTTGGTTGAGATCAGCGTTTCGCCGATGGCATATCATCCGCTGCCCAGCCACTTCGTCGAACCAAAGCAAGAGACTGCAGCACCGTCGAGCGATGGTATCATGCCAGAACCGGCACCAGAAATGATCGGCGCACCCCGATTGCCCAGTGCGGCTACCCGTACACAGCAGGCAGATCACGAACAGGAAGAGCAACCATCCTCAACGATCAGGAAAGACCCGTTCGATCCCGAAGTCTTCAATCGACGAAATTTGAAAAAAGAATCCGACGACGGTGAGTGATTTCTGCGACGATGGAGCGTCGCAGCACACTGGGCAACTATAAAATCCAGCGGATTTCTGCGGTCGCCCATGTCGCCAGTTGCTCGCGAAAGATTTTTGAGTTGTGCCGGATGTCAACTGGCAAACGGCGTTTAAGCATGACATGTCGAATCGAACAGGTTAACGGATTCGATTGGCAGATTTCCAGGATTTCGTCGATCAGTTGCCGCTGTCGAGCCCTCGATTTCGACCATTCATGAGGCCACGGTTCTGCAATCACGACTGGAGTATGTTCACCTCGAGTTCCAACACCGACCAACGCACTGCGATAAATCTGTGGATGCGTGTTGACGATGCCTTCGACAACAATCGTAAACATCGTTTCCTGTGGCTTGATGACTCTCTGCGACTTGCGACCACAAAACCAGAACCGATCCAGTTCATCCAGATAACCAACGTCTCCCATCCGATGCCAGAATCCATCACCATCACGGATTTTATGTAGCGTGTTCGCAATATCTGAAGTGACATATTGGTCGGTTACCACGGCTCCACGGACGATCAGTTCACCGATTTGGTGAAGTTGCAGCTCACGAGAATCAGAGATTCTATTGATCGGATCGTCGCTGATTGCGATGATGCGCCAGCGGATGTCGGGAAATCTGTTGCCCACGCATGTGCCAAGCCCCATTCCTGTTTTTGCGGCGGTTTCTTTCAACACGACCGTCGCGCTGTTACTGGCGACCGGCAGTGCTTCCGTTGCGCCATACGGAGTGTGGGCCTCGCCATCGACGTGAATTACTTTTCTGATTCGAGCCAGAATATGCGGCGGCACCGGCGCTCCGGCTGTAAAAACTCTTCGAATTGTGGGAAATGAGATATTGTGGTCAACGGCATATCTCGAAACCGTGTTCCACAGTGCTGGCGAGCCGAACGATTGATCCGCACTAAACGTATCAATGGCGTCCTTGATGTCCAATGGATCAACGTCGGCAGGGCGGGTGGCATCCATTTGCGGAAAGACCGTGGTCGTTCCCATCGCGCAATTGAATAGCGCGAAGAGTGGGAATCCCGATACATCGACGCTGCCGGGCTCGATCATGAAATGGTCTCGAATCTGACGAGCCTGTTCCAGAAAGACCCGATGCCGATACAAGACCCCCTTTGGTGGACCCGTACTGCCGGTCGTAAAAATAATTGCTGCCGGTGCTTCGGATGTTTGGTCGATCGCTCGAAACTGGCTTCCATCAAGTTGAGCGAAACAGGCTGCTGAAACGCAGCCGGGCCACCACTTACCGCTGACAACAACGTTGTATCGACACAGGGGAAATCGACGTGCGAAAACGTTTCGCATCAATTGCGCGATCGGTATGCCGACCATGCCAGCCGGATGCGCGTCGGCCAGGCAGCGAATCATGTTTTTGCGGCCCATTCCCGGATCGATCAGGATGACGACCACACCCGCTTTGAACATTCCGAAAACAAACGCCACAAAATCCAATCCGGGCGGCACCAACAGGGCCAGCCGAGTCCCCGGCTGGACCCCCATGTTTTGCAACCCCATTGCAATCGCACTGCTTTTATCTTCGAGCTGCGAGAACGTCATGGTTTGATACTGAATCGGCCGTCGCGACCATTTGTGGCGCGGGGCTGCGACAGCAATGCCAGGACCCATTCGCGCGGCGGTTTCCGAGACGACATGTCCGACGTTGGTGAGTCGGTCGAATGACCATTTCATTATGGCGATGGGATTGTCTGCCACCGGGTAACCTGATTTTATTGTTGGGACTCAGTTTTTGCCGGTTTTCCGCCCGATCGGCAACCATCGAAGGAAAAAAAGCTCGTTGCGATACGATTCGGGTGACGAAACTGCGACAACATTTGTAAGATTACAGTCTGGCAAATGAATCGAAAGAGACCATCTTAAATGGATATTGATATTTATCAGCAGTGTCCCTGTTACTCGGGAAAAAAGATCAAGTTCTGCTGCGGTAAAGACATTGTTGGTGAATTGAGCCAGATTGTGGCGAAAAGCCAATCTAATCAATCGCTGAGTGCACTTGATCTGATTGAGAGGGTGATCGCGAAACACGGCGAACGGGACTGTCTGTTGACCCTGCAGACACACATTCTGTTTGTGCTGGGCGAGCACGAAAGGGCCCGAGAAGTCAATGGCCGATTCGCGGCCCGCAACCCGAATCACCCGATTGCCCAACAACATGAAGCGATGTCGCTGTTGTCCGATGGCAATGTTCTGGGAGCGATCGCGAAATTGCAGGATGCCATGGATTCGCTCAAGTCGGACGAAATTCCGCTGGCGATGGCCAATTCATTTCGACTATTGGGCTCGATACTTTTGCGCGGTGGACATTTGATCGCAGCCCGTGCCCATTTGCAATTCGGGTTGATGATCCGAGGAAGCGAAAACAGTCAGGATCTGCAGCGGCTCATTTACGAGTCGTTTCGACTGACCGGCATACCATTGATTTTGAAGGCCGACTTTCGCCTGGAATCGGCACCAGCAGGGAAAGAGTGGTCCGGCAAGTATCAAAACGTTGTGCGGGCGATGAATCGAGGTCAATTCCGTTTGGCGCTGAGAATTCTCGAGCGGATCGATGAACGGTGGCCGAATGAGAAGGAAGTTGTCCGTGCGATCGCCATTTTGCATTCGGCACTAGCAAATGTCGAATTAATCTCCCCAGCCTGGCGGCGGCTGAGTCAATTGGATTCGATTCCGCGATGGCAGGCAGTTGAAGCGGCAGCGATATCCATGCTGTTTCTCGCGGAAGAACCGTCGGGCATGATTGACATCATGGCTACCGAATTCCAATTGTCGAGTCTGGAAGCAGTTTGTGAAATTGTCGAATCGTCGAACCGCTTCGTGCCATCGGAGTGTCCAGAGGAAGACCCCTTTGAAGAGGGACCGGCTCCGCGACACACGTTCCATATACTTGACCGGGAAAAACTGGACTCGGTCGAAAACCGGTCTGCCAGCGAGATTCCACTCGTGATCGGCGAGATCATGTTGTACGGCAGGCAAACGAATCGTGAACCGCGAATGGTATTGGTTGCAACCGCAAATGATAATTACTCCGTGACGAAGGACTTCCTCAATATTTGCTTTGGCGGCAATATTGTTACAGAAGTTGAAAGCGAGGTGGTTTCAGGCACATCGGGGGCAGCTGACGTGCTGAACTGGAATTGGTACATTCCACCCTCCACGGCCCGAAACGTACGATTGAATTTGATCAAGGAATACCGTCGCATCATATTGCTGGAAAAGTGGACGGATGTTTCTTTCTCGACTCTCGACGGACTCACCCCCAACCAGGCCCGTGATCGTGGGGATTTGAGCATTCCGCTGGAAGCGCTGGTTCTGAATCTGGAACAATCCAGTGCGCTGCAGAGGTCTGGAGAAGAGGATATTATTGAATTGAAGCGGCAATTGGGCATCGGCGATCAGGAAAAACTGGATGCATCCAACATCGAGGATGAATTGCTTACGCCACATCGGTTGCGCGACGTGAACGCAGAATCGTTGTCCGACGATCAATTGGCGGCACTGTTTGCCAGGTCAATGACGATCGCCAATACATCTGTGCTACTGCGGATCACTCCGGAAATCTTGAATCGTCCGCAACTGGGCGAGGCCATTCCACGCGACATGTGCTATTCGATGTTAGCGCAGCTGAGCGAGGACGATGAACAGGCGCTGGCCTATCTTCAAAACGCGCGCCAGGCAGCAAAACAGGCGGGCCATAACGTAGGACTGTTTCTGGTCCAGGAACTGGAAATCCGTTTGTCGCGGGATATGACCGATAAATTACCCGAATTGTTTCAAACCATCCAGAAACAGTATTTGCCGGACCCGGTTGTCGAGGAACAATTGATCAGGGTTCTCACAAGGTTCGGGTTGATGGACACCGATGGAAAACTGGCTCGGTCGCCACGTCCACAGCCGGACGTAGCAGACGAAACGGAATCAAAGATCTGGACGCCCGATTCAGACGCCCCAGTCGTTACCGAAAACCAAGGTTCAACGTTATCAAAGTTGTGGGTTCCTGGCCGTGACTGACCGCAATCAATCAAGGAGCTGAGTTGGCGAAATACGTGGTTCGATACGGCTCGATGCGGAGCCTTGGAATGATGAACGCGCGAGACGAAAGCGCGTACCGTCGTGGTGCCGAAGTGATAGTGCGCACCAGTCGCGGGCTGGAAGTGGGGCTGGTTTTATGTGAGGCCACGGATGACGCGCTCTCGCAACTGGACCAGTCAGCGACGGGCCAGATTGTTCGTGCCGTTTCCGAAGTTGATGCCAACGCCATTTCCCACATTGATAGTCAACACGATGAACGAATCAGAATCTGCGAGAAACATGTTGCAGAACTGGCGTTGGACATGAAACTGGTGGATATGGAACAACTATTCGGCGGCGAACGAGTTGTAATTTATTATTTGGCAGAAGAACGGGTCGATTTTCGGCAGCTGGTAAAACTGCTGAGCAGCGAATTCCAGACGCGCATCGAAATGAAACAGATCGGAGTTCGCGATGAAGCCCGACTGCTGGCTGACTATGGCGACTGCGGCAAACCGGTTTGTTGCAACAATCACCTGACGACCATGCCGCCCGTTTCGATGCGGATGGCGAAATTGCAAAAGGCGACCCTCGATCCCACCAAGATTTCCGGGCGCTGTGGGCGATTGAAGTGCTGCCTGCGGTATGAATTCGACAATTACGACGAGTTGCAGAAATCTATGCCTAAAATCGGCTCTCAAGTTATCACGCGTAATGGAAAAGCCAGAGTTCTGAATCACCAACTACTGGCCGAACAATTGCTCGTTGAAACCGAGGATCATCGTCGCATATTGATTCCTGCCAGCGATGTGCTTTCGGTCATCAAGTAGTCGGATTTTCGCGATATCGCCATTGGGTCGTTTGGCAGAACCTGACCGTCTGATGCCGATGTAAGATGGTACCGAGTTCGAGTCAGTAAAACTGGATTTTTTGAATATCAATATGAAATTCGCTCGAATTCGTTAGAATAGGCATATCGTTTGACTGTTGAAGCCGTTTTATTTTGATTCCCGATTCTGACCAACTGGATTTGCAAATGCCGGAAGAATCCTATTCGTTGCAGCAGCTGGTTACCAAAGATTCACGGTATCCTGTGGATGCCTATTTGTTCATTCGCGAAGCGTTGGCCTTCGCCGCCGATTCGATGGAGTTGGTAAGCACTGGTGACGCTTCCGAAGTGATCGAAGAGAATCTGGCAAAAAATCGGCGGGAACGACATTTGACTGGCCAAGAATTGTGCGAGGCAATTCGGCTGTATGCGGTCAAACAGTACGGGTACATGGCCAAGATCGTCCTGAACCGGTGGGGCATTCAGCAAACTGGCGACTTTGGCGAAATTGTATACAACATGATTCACGCAGGGATCATGAAGAAATCAACTCGCGACCAGCGCTCGCATTTTGACGATGTCTTTTGTTTCGATAAGGCGTTTGAAAACGAATTCGAAATCTGTTCGTCGAATATTCCTCGGATCAGTTAAGCATGGGCAGCCGGAAAAAGGGTCCGACACCCGCACCAGCACGCATTCCATCGGTTCCAGAGATTCAAAGCGAGCCTGATCGATTGCGGCCGGTTGTCAAACGTCCCGTCTTGTTGGCAGCTAGTGCAGTGCTATTCAGCCTGTGGATAGCGTGGCTGATCTTTTTGGCGATTCGATTAGGCAACTGATGGAACCGGGCAACGAGTTGCTCGCCGTTTCAGACAATCGAGATCTGGCGAAAGGTTTCTCCAAGTTGAGTCATTTTGTTCAGCCACTGTTCTGCCGTTTCAAATTTCCTTGGAGCAGCGGAAACACCCACCCCAATTTCGCCATTCAATACGGATTCGACAGCAATGCTGGTAGTTAGCGAAACCAGTCGAGACATCGCCGAGCCCCGTGCATCACCGGTCTCGTCCAGGCAATATGCCTGATGCCAGACCACCCCATTGGCTGAACTGGCTTCCAATTCAACGGACAGCACGACACGGTCGGGTTCGCCATCGTCATAGCGATAATCATTCCACAACAGTTGGCTGCGGGTTTCCAATGCCTGTTGGCCGGCCTCGCCTGTCGCATGTTCGACAAGTTCGAAAATTTCGCTCCACGCGTCGGACCAGCCATTCAGTCGCAAGGTGCCTCGAATAAACTCATTGATTTTCCAATTTTTTTTAAAACCATATTCATCCATGAACGGCAGCGAATCGCGATTCGGGTAGGCTTCGAATGCTTCAATCCCGTCCGGCAATTGGATTCGCTGTGATTTAACCGACTTCCATGGTTTGTCGGTGTTTTGGACCGACGAGTCGGCTATCCATTGAGCTGGCGATTTGAGCGCCCGCAGAACCCCCAGCGGCGACCAGGAAAATTTGTATTTGAAATCGTTGGGGATTCTCGGAAATCCGCCGCAGTAGGATCGAAAACGGAGTTCGTTATTCGTTTCGAATTGGCGGGATGATGTGTAATTATGCACTAGAACATGGGCCATCAAATGGTCCAAACCAGGGTCCAAGCCGACTTCGTTCACGAAACAGAGTTTTCGCTGTTTGACCGTTGCGTCGAGCTTTGCCATGTCCGGTGAAACATAGCTGCTGGAAACAAAATGCGATCTTCGATCAAGGCAGATATCAGCGACCTGCAAATGCATGGTCGCCGGCAGCATCGATACGACGACATCGCCGGGCGAAACCGATTCGGCCAGTTTCTGCCAGTCAAGTCGCCTGGCCGGCACTTTGGCGTCCAATCCCTGGACCGCCTGTTCTGCTTTGGACAGAGTGCGATTCCAGAGAATCAACACATTGCCAACCGTCGCTAATCGCCTGATTCCGGGAACCGAACTCAAACCAGCACCCAGCCAATGTACCTTAGCCATCAATTCAATTCCTGCGATTTAGACTATTTGGATCAAGGACGTTTTTTGGCAGAACAAGTCGTGAGCCCGTCTCCAAACGCCCTGTTCCAAATTGTTCAATTGCATCAAATGCGGGATCAGCTGTTCGCAAAAGTCTTCACTGCTTTCCTGTGGTAACAGGGAAGGCAAATGGTCGATGGCAATCAGATACAATGGATTGGGCTCAGGCATCAGCATTTGAACTGGATCGCCAAAAGTGGTGCATTGGCTGTAAATCGGTATCGGATTGTAGTCCCCATAGGGATCACAGCTGATATCGCAGACAACGGATAGTTTGCGGGAATCGGTCCGCAATACGTCGTTTGTAAGAAACGGCGGAACCGATTTCCCGATAAATACGCAATTCAAAAAAACATCGACTCCGAGAATCTCTTCGAACGGTCCACCCTTTCTTGTTTCCTCCAAATCCCATTTGATCACGTCGGCTCCAACCGCTTCGCACAATTCAACAGCACCCCGCCCACATCGACCGAGAGCGCCAATAACAAGAGCAACAGGCCGTCGGCCTGTTTTCGCAATCGCTTCGCTGACATCGTTCAACAGAACCTGCTGATTGGGTCGCGAATGCACAGCATTCAAGACAGGCTGTTGATTAGTTGCGTGGCCAGCCCAGGCAAGCAATCCCAGAGCGGCTCCGGCAAAACCGGCCCAATACCCGAACGCCGCCACTCGCCTTCCCTGTTCATCAACTAGAAATTCCAAATCATAAAGACAACCGCCGCCCTCTAGAAACCGGCCAAGAAATTTTCCCCAGCCGTCCTGCTGCTTATAGACATGGGCAAAATGAATATGGCGATGCACCAACGGCGCATCGGAACTGGCAAGTTCCTTCAAACCCAGGACGATTGCGTCCGCAGGGGCATCCCTGACCCATGAGTGTTCGGCAGCGATCTCGCAACCGGTCGATTCGTATAACTTCCACGGAAATACCGACTGCGACGACTTTTCAACAGTCAGCCGAAATCCTGCGTCGATCAATCGACCCGCGTGGGCTGGCGGTAGAGGTGTTCGCTTTTCAGCTGGTTTTGTTTCAGCCCGCAGCCAAATGTGAGTTGACAAAGCCGTTCTTTCCCGTCGAACAGA
>JBGSXT010000486.1:0-2415 GCA_041751295.1 Mariniblastus sp. | reverse complement strand
TGGATTCGCACAGTCGAAAATACTGTTCGTTGTCCGCCATTTCCTGCCGTTGGCGTGAAAACAGAGTGTTGCAGTATTCGCAGAATACCTGCGGTGTTTCCGGCAAATTCAACAACAGGATGGTTGCCCTGCAGAAGGGGCAGACCGCGTCACGATAGGACTCGACCTGTCCTGCTTCGATAAGACGTTCTTTTTCGCGTCCGGCGATCGCGGCACTGCGGCCGGCGTTGATCGCCTGTTCCAAATGTCGCACTTCCGTTCCAAAGACTTCGGCGCTCAGGGTATGCAGTTTATCACCTTGGTCGATAGCGCTGATGAAGAATGTGTCCTCGATCACCTGCAGACTGGTTACCGAATCGGCGGGTAGAACATAATCGCCAAAGCGCAGATTGGCCCCATCAAACAGCCCATTGCCAACAACGGTTTTGTTGTTGCCACCCGAGGAGTCAACCCATTTGAATTTGAATTCGATCGGCTCGATTTGCTGTGGTTTCATGGGATTGTTATTCCGAAGTATTTGCTGTTTCACGAGTGGGATCTGACAGGCAATCGAATGTGGGCAATTGAATCATGGAGCACTGGACTGCGCAATGGTGTCGGCAATTCAAGCCCGAGCGCAAGTTTTGAAGTTGCACTATTTCATCAATATCCCGGAGGGATACAAGCAATTAGCCGGTGACAAGCGAAGCGCCATCACCGGTTTGGGTCGCGCCACAATTTGATCCCGGGGGGATCACAGCGGTGGATTGCTGCGATCCTTTCAGGATCGAATCTGGGAAAATTCCAATGTTCCGGAGGCATTCGCTCGCGCTCGACCTCCGGCTGTATACCACGCCAGCATGTCCGTAAAGCGTCATATCACTACCGAGGAAAAGTCGGTTGCAATAGCGCCATTCGAAATTGTCGCGATACTCGGTTGGAATCTGATGCAACAGGTCGCGCGCTTCGACAGCACGATTGGCGTCCCAACTTGCATTCGCAAGTTGAAATTTAGCAGCTGCCTCGGAATCACGCGCTCGCTTCGATTCAATATCCGCCGCGAATATTGGACGTTCTGAGAATCCTCGGCTTCAAAAAAGAACTTTGAAGTGAAGGCACTCAACGCAAATGCCCGTCGTTCCATTAGCGGTAACCACGGGCATCAGTAACAGCGGAGACGACAGGATTCGAACCTGCGGATAGGTTTGACCCATCACCGATTTAGCAAACCGGCGCTTTCGACCACTCAGCCACATCTCCCTAGTCGATACAGTTTCGGCAAAAATGTTGTTTTTATCAAGCCTTATTTTGATTGTACCGGATGCATCCTGGACTTGAGGCGAACCGCGATCAAAAAACGAATTATGATTTTGAAAAATGACGACCAACTCCAGTCGTTTTTTGCAGTTGTCCAGCCGAATGAAGTATGTCCCGATTGCCGAGCGGGATGTTGGGTCCATTCAACACGTTAGTCGCAATTTTTGCAACAAGCGACGACGGTCTTTTTGGAAGGGCACGTCCCTTCTGCCGGACTCATCGTTACCCACATTTTTTTAATCCAGCGCGGTAGCCTCGAATGGCGACGATGAGCGTCTCGAGGCCGCGTCAGATGGTCATCCATCCGGGTTCACCGTCGGATTTTCTGACCAGGAATCCGCCCAGGCCTGCCAAGGCCTGCCAAGGCCCGGATGAATTCTCGCACAGTTTTGATCGGTCGCGGACGTTTGTCATTCAACGGTAAGACAGTTCATCGAGGAATCAGGTTCAGTTTTGCCGCAGTCTTGGTGTCGATTGGGAATTCACGGTGTCGATTGGAATTTCACACCAGGGCTTGGGGGCACTCTCGAGTTCCAACGGAATGCCCGTATTCGGGTGTTGAATTGTCAATTTCCAAGCGTGTAAACACATGGGCGGATCGGCAACGCCAATCGTTTGGTTGGTGCCAAGCTGCAATTTCGGCAAATACGAGGGATCATTCATAACCGGCAATCCAAGACTCCACAGGTGAAGCCGAATTTGGTTCGTGCGTCCGGTTTGAGGGTAACACTCGATCAATGATGTGCCATCGCCAAATTCATGGACCCTACGAAACCTGGTCCAGGCGTACTGGCCGTTTCCATCGACGATTCGGATGCCTGAGGTTTCTGGACGATGGGAAATTGATGCCCGACACTCGAAGACTTCCGATTCCGGTCGGCCGTGAACGCGCGCCAAATACGTTTTCGCAACCGTAGCCTTTTCAAATTGATTTTGGAGCGATTGAGCCGCCGTCTGTTTTCGGGCCATCACAACGATTCCCGTCGTGTTGGCGTCCAGCCGATGTGTCATCCGAATTTTCTCGCCGGGGTAAACCGCGTTCAGAATGTAGCTGAGCGAGTTGCGATTGAAGCGGCCACAGGGGTGCATCGGCAACGGTGCCGGTTTGTCCACAGCGAT
>JBGSXT010000485.1:0-1927 GCA_041751295.1 Mariniblastus sp. | reverse complement strand
ATAATTGTGTTAATTGGTAGGATGTCCAAAGATCGGAAGTTCCAATGACGACCACGATGTCCCAAAACGAGCTGAGTGTTGTTCAGCTGTTGATCGAACACAACTCTTGTTCAATCGCAGATTTGGAGGGGTATCTGAATGTCACGGCGACCGCCGTGAGGCAACGACTCAATCGGCTGCTGGCAGCGGGACTGATTGATCGCAGCACTGAATCGCATGAACGAGGTCGACCAACACATCGTTATTGGTTAACGGTGGCTGGGCAAAAATTGGCTGGAAACAATCTGGCTGATTTTGCCGAAGCCTTGTGGCACGAAATTCACCAAATCCCGGACGAGTCGATTCGGCGTGCAATCATGAACGGCGCCGTCAATCGATTGGCGGCGAACTATACGAACCAGGTCAGCGGCCGAACCCTGGGAGAACGATTGAATTCGATTGCGACATTATTCAAAAAGCGTGATATTCCGGTTGCCGTGGCGGTTAATGGCGGGCAGCCGACTTTGACGATATTGGCCTGCCCATATCCTGAATTGGCAAACGACAATCACGAAATATGCGAAATGGAAAAACAGTTATTCTCCCAGGTTGTCGGCGGCACCGTTGAATTGCGTAAATGTCGACGTGACGGAGACAGCTGTTGCTCCTTTCAGGCCGGCAGTGAATAGAAACAGCAAAAAAACATTGAATCATTGGAAAAACAGAAACGCAATGACTGAAACACTTGAAATCAAAAATCTGCATGTCGAAATCGAAGGCAAGCCGATACTGCGCGGTGTGAACCTGAAAATAAATCGGGGCGAAACCCATGCGTTGATGGGCCCCAACGGCAGTGGCAAATCGACTTTGGGGCTGGCCGTGATGGGTCATCCGAATTATCAGGCGACGGAAGGCGAGATTTTGCTCAACGGCGAAAACATTCTCGACCTTGAACCGAATGAGCGGGCACGGCTTGGCATTTTCTATGCTTTCCAGCGGCCCGTCGCGATTCCCGGTGTCAAGATGGCCGATTTTCTGCGACATGCGACCACCAATGTTCGCAACCCGGATCGCAAAGAAGGCGAAGACCTGATCCCGATGCGCGAGTTTCGCAAGGAAATCAAATCGAGAATGGAACAACTGAAGATGGACAGCGAGTTTGCCCGCCGCTACGTCAACGACGGGTTTTCCGGCGGCGAAATGAAACGTGCGGAAATTCTTCAATTGGCGATGCTGCAGCCCAAATTTGCGATTCTTGACGAAACCGACAGTGGACTCGATGCCGACGCGGTTCGATTGGCAAGCCAGAGTATCAATGAAATTGGGCACAACAAAATGGGCCTGTTGATCATCACGCACCACGACAAATTGCTGATCCATAACCCACCCAATTTCACCCATGTAATCCTGGGAGGCCGGATCGTCGAAACCGGCGGCAAGGAACTGGCCGATGAACTGCACTCCGAAGGTTACGATCGAATTCGCAGCCAGTATCCGGAAGCCGCCGCGGTCAACGACGATTGCAGTGCGGAGCTAGAAGAAATGCGGAATGCGGAATGCGGAATGCGGAATTAGGAAAATGATTGAGAATTGGGGAGTTAGGGGCGGGAATGATTTACGGGACAGGACAAAGCAGTATGCGTTGCGGATTATAAGGATGTAGTCGGCGTTGCCAAAATCGGTTGGGTCGCAAGTAATGGGTAAACAGATTTTGAGAAGTGGAACAAGTGTGGCGGCAAATTACCGCGAAGCCTGTCGAGCAAGATCGCCGGCCGAGTTTGTCGCCAAAATGGGTGTCGTCGAACAGGAACTGGATGAAACCCAACTGTGGCTCGAATTGCTGGTTGAATCCGGCATCGTCCCTATACCAAAAATGACAGAACTTTTGACCGAAACCGATGAACTCATTCGAATAACCGTATCAAGTATCAACACAACAAAGAAAGGT
>JBGSXT010000484.1:0-1862 GCA_041751295.1 Mariniblastus sp. | reverse complement strand
TTGCTGCTGTCACGCCAGTTATGCACTGCGTGAAATGGGGATCGAATCCATCATGGTCAATTCGAATCCGGAAACTGTCAGCACGGACTATGATACGAGCGATCTGTTGTTCTTCGAGCCGCTGACAGTCGAAGACGTGCTGAATATCTGTGACCGGGTTCAGCCGGATGGAGTGATCGTGCAATATGGTGGACAAACGCCGCTCAACCTGGCACGAGCCCTCGATACCGCCGGAGTTCCGATCATCGGAACCAGTGTCGATACGATAGAGGCGGCTGAGGATCGGGAAAAATTCCAGCTGCTGCTGCAGCGACTGGAATTGAAACATCCAGCCAACGGCATCGCCCGAAACATGGACGAAGCTCGCCGGGTAGCCGAAGAGGTCGGTTTCCCGGCACTAGTCCGTCCCAGCTTCGTACTTGGCGGCCGCGCGATGGAAATCTGTTACGACAAAATCCAGTTCGAGCGATATGTGATGGAAGCATTTCTGGTCGCCGATGGCCAGCCGGTTCTGATCGATCGATTTCTGGAGGAGGCGATTGAAGTCGATGTCGACTGTATCAGCGACGGTGTTCAGGTCGTTGTCGCTGGCGTGATGGAACACATTGAGGAAGCGGGCGTGCATTCAGGTGATTCGGCCTGTTCGATTCCGCCCTATTCGTTGTCCGAAGAAACCATTGCCGAAATTCAGGATGCAACGATCTTGATGGCCCAACATTTGAATGTCGTCGGATTGATGAACGTTCAATTCGCAGTCAAATCAGACAATGGAATGACGAACGTCTATGTGCTGGAAGTCAATCCGCGGGCCAGCCGAACCGTACCCTTTGTCGCCAAAGCGACGGGGATGCCGATTGCCAATATTGCTGCCAAAGTGATGGTCGGCTGCACTTTGGAACAGCTCGAATTCACTCAAACTCCCGAACCCAATTCAGTCTCGGTCAAAGAAAGCGTATTTCCATTTCGCAAGTTTGTCGGCGTCGATATCGTGCTCGGGCCAGAGATGCGCAGCACGGGTGAAGTGATGGGGATCAGCCCAACTTTTCCAAGTGCGTTTGCCAAGAGTCAGTTGGCCGCCGGAGTCGTGCTGCCAACCTGTGGGCGCGTTTTTGTCAGCGTTTCCAATGCTCACAAAACCCGCGCAATTGAAGTGGCCCGCCGTTTATGCGAAATGGGCTACGAAATACTGGCCACCGAGGGGACAGCCCGGCGGCTGGAAGAAAACGACCTGCCTGTGGAACGGGTCAAAAAAATCAAAGAGGGGCATCCCAATTTGATCGATCACATGAAAAATGGCAAAGTCGATCTGATCCTGAATACGCCCAGCGGCAAAGGAGCCCGAACGGATGAAGGCAAAATCCGGGCAGCTGCCGTGCAACACGGTATTCCCTGCATCACCACCATTCAAGCTGCTGAAGCGGCGATGGGCGCATTGGAAGCGTTGCGTTACGAAGAAATGCAAGTCCAGTCGCTTCAGGAGCGTTTCCAACAGCCAGCAATGGTCGACTGACTTCCCGGCGAAACCGTGCTAGCGGTCTCAACATTGTGTCTGGCTGGCTCGCCATCTAAGCTGATGAGTTGTCATTGATTTATCGCAAGCGGAAGCAATCCGTTTACTTGGCAGTACCTATGAAGATCGACCAGAGAATGCAACCGATTCAATTGATCCTATCTGATGTCGATGGCGTATTGACTGATGGATCAATCACGTACAACAACCAGGGCATTGAGATCAAGTCGTTTCACGTTCGCGATGGCGTGGGAATCCAGTTGTGGCAACGTGCGGGGCACAAGTTTGGAATTATCACGGCTCGCTCGTCTCACATTGTCAAGCTGCGGTTTGCAGAGCTGGGCGTCGACAT
>JBGSXT010000483.1:0-7558 GCA_041751295.1 Mariniblastus sp. | reverse complement strand
AAAATGAACCGCTCGATCATTGATCATCATTTCGACGCAGGTCTTTCGCAGCCAGTCGTCCGGCTTTCCAAAAAACGAATCGGTTACGATAATATTGCTGGCAACTGGAATTTGGCGGTTAAGGCGGTTCTAATGAGCGATATGCGGACAATAAAGATATTTGATACGACCTTGCGAGATGGTGAGCAGTCGCCCGGTGCCAGCATGGATTTCCATCAAAAGATGGAATTCGCCGCCGCATTGATCGATTTGGGAGTTGATGTCATCGAGGCCGGTTTTCCGATCGCTTCACCCGGTGACTTTGAATCGGTCCGGGAAATCGCCAAAAGCTTTCGCGGAGCGGAAATATGTGGACTGGCCCGTTGCAATGACCAGGACATTGATCGCGCGTGGGAAGCCCTCAAACATGCCGGCGACCCAAGAATTCATGTATTCCTCGCCACCAGCGCGATTCATCGCGAATTCAAATTGCATATGTCGCCGGACGAAATCATTGAACGGGCAGTCGACAGCGTTCGGCGGGCCAAGAGTTATTGTGATAGCGTCGAATTCTCACCTGAAGATGCAGCCCGAACCGAGATCGATTTTCTCTGCCGAGTGGTCGAAGCCGTCATCGCCGCCGGTGCGACCACAGTTAATATTCCCGATACCGTTGGCTACGCGACGCCAAGGCATATGGGATCGGTGATCGAATCGCTGGTCAATCGTGTTCCCAACATCGATAACGCGGTCATCAGCGCCCATTGCCATGACGATTTGGGAATGGCAGTTGCCAACAGTCTGGCTGCCGTTCAAAGCGGTGCCGGTCAAATCGAATGTACGATCAATGGAATTGGTGAACGGGCTGGCAATTGTTCTCTGGAAGAAGTCGTGATGGCGATGAGAACACGGATCGATTTTTACGGTTGCGAAACGCGAATCGTGACTGAAAAACTGGTACCGACCAGCCGTCTGTTGACCCGGCTGACCGGAATGCAGATTCAGCGCAACAAGGCGATTGTCGGCCGCAACGCGTTTGCCCATGAAGCCGGCATTCATCAGGACGGCATGTTGAAAGAACGCACGACCTATGAAATCATGCGGCCGGAAGATGTGGGTTTCGCCAAGACCGATTTGGTGTTGGGCAAACACAGCGGTCGCGCAGCGTTATCCGACCGAGCGAGGCAATTGGGATATGAAATCGTTCAGGATCAATTGAAAGAATTATTCGTGTCTTTCAAGAAATTGGCGGACGAGCGGAAGGAAATTTACGACGACGATGTTGTGGCGCTGATTGAAAAACAGATTCATGGTTCGGCCGAGGACGAATGGCACGTTGATGATTTCAAATTCACCGCCGGTCATGACCACACCAATTCAATCAGGCTGACGCTTCGCAAATCGGGACAATTGCATCGGGGTGAGGCGGATGATGCCAGTGGTCCATTCAATGCCGCTTTCATCGCCGTGCAACAGATCACCGGCATGGCCATGCAATACAAGTCGCTGGAAATCCAGAACCCGGTGCCCGGATCTGCTGGAACGACGATTGTCGATGTCGAAGTCGAACATGGTGGCGAGTCCTTTCGCGGTCATGGCGCCGCGCGAAACAGTTTGACTGCTGCCCTGAACGCTTTTGTGGGCGTCGCCAACCGAATCTTGATTCGCCAGAAAGTGTCCGCTAACGGCGTAAGCTGAACAGCCTGGAATCCCCACGTCCTTTTTTGCTTGGCAAAGGCTACGAGTTGATATGATGAAACCGTTCAGTCCATTGGCAGTTATTTAGGTGCCGCCAGGCCCCAACAGGTGTTTGCAAGGGTCCAATCACTCTTTCGGTCAAACACCAATATTCGTTTATCCCGTTCCCTGATTTCTTGGAAGTACTGTGTATCCTGAATCTCCTGTAAATCCAACCGGTTCCGATCGGGACTTTGACCACGGAACAGTCGTTGATTCGAATGCGTGGCCTTCCCGCGATCGACCTGCGAAGAGCCCGATTTTAGGGTTGGGTTCATGGTTGGTGATTTTGTTAATCGTCACGGCGATTGCCGGCATGGTTTCGTATTCGCAATTCATGGTTGCCAGAACCACGGAAATGTCGGCTGCCGAACTGATTCAGATCAACTTGAGTGCCAAGACGATGGTCGCGCTGCGTCAATCGGCGGACGAAACAATGAAGGCTCTGGAGCAGTTCCAGACGGGCCCACTGGAACAGCGATATGGTCATGCGATTCTGGTTAACGAATTTGCTGGTACGCAGCAGGCGTTGGAACAGCTTTCCAAAATTGACGCGGCGGTGTTGGCGAAAACAGGAAGTATCGATCGGGCTGACGCAACCGTTGAATTCCCATCTGAACCTCAGAAAGAACTCGGGCGAGTGCTTGATCATCTTTTTGGCCAATACGCATCAGGCAATTTCGATACCACAGCTATCGCTGATAAAGACCGAAAGTTACTTACTGAAAAGCTAGGTTGGATCGGTGAACTGGCTCTCACGCCAGCCCAATCACCGGACAAAGTGAAACGTGGAAAACTGGTGAGCGATGGCTGGCGATCGCTGATCATTGTAACGATTGCCGGAATCTGCGGGATTCTGGCGATTTTGGGCGCTTTTGTGGCGATTGCCATTCTGGCCGCAATATTCCTGACTCGACAGACAAAAGGTCGATTCAAAAACAGTGATCATGGCTTTGTCTACGTTGAGACATTTGCCGTGTGGCTGGTATTGTTTGTGGGACTGCAAATCGGGATTGGCTTTGTTGCGGACCTGTTCGACGGCGGGCCGTCTGGAATGGTGTTGACGCCGGTCGTTTTCTTCGGGTCCCTGGTCGCACTGATCTGGCCGCTGCATCGAGGCATTTCCTATTCGACTTTGAAAAGCGACATCGGCTGGAACTTTCGCAATCCTTTCGTGGAAGCGTTTGTCGGTGGCTTTTCGTATCTGGCCCTGATCGTGCCCATGCTGTTTGGAATATCGATCACGGTGCTATTGAGTGTCGGAGTATCGCTGCTCGATTCGACAGGCGAGTTTGAATCCGTCGCACCGGCTGGACATCCGATTGCGGAAGAGATGGCTACTGGCGGGCTGACCGCCTCGATCTTTATCATTTTAACAGCCTGTGTGGCAGCGCCGATCGTTGAAGAAACGATGTTTCGCGGTGTTTTGTATCGCTACCTGCGGGACCTGTCGAGCCGTCGGGCTAAATGGCTCAGCGTGGCTGTTTCGGCACTGGCCAGTGGCCTGATTTTTGCCATGATTCACCCCCAGGGACTTATCGGCGTTCCCCTGTTGACTACGCTGGCGATTGGTTTTGCGTTGGTCCGCGAGTGGCGGGATTCGCTGATTGGCCCGATCGTCATGCATGCGATCAATAACAGCATCGTGACTGGATTTCTGTTACTGCTTTTTTCCTAAGGAGTCGTTCGTAAATAAGTTACCGTTTTTTTCGTGGCAGAATTTCGTAATTCCATTCTCCGTGAAAAGCGTTTCGTCGAATTTTTAATTCTGAGATCTGATTGTCTGTTATTTTGCGTCCTTTTGGGTAGTCTTTTTCATCGAGTTGACAATGGACTTCCAATCCTTCCTCGGTTTTGGTTGAACTGACAAGGTTGACGACCACTTGGCGAGTTTCCAGCGGTACCCCTCGCCAGTTGCGCGTGATGTGGCAAAACAGGCGATGTTCGATCTTGTTCCATTTGCTGGTTCCCGGAGGATAGTGGCACACCTCGATGATCATACCGGTTTCATCTGCCAGTCGCTGCAACTCGAATTTCCACAGTCGGTTGCGATTTCCATTGCTACCCCCGCTGTCGGCGGTGATCAACAGACGCTTCGGTTTGTTGTACCGCTTGCGTCCAAGCTTTCGCCACCAAAGCCGGATGGCGTGAACCGCAAACTCGGCCGTATCGCGACTAATGCCAACCGAAACCCAGGCTTCATTTGAGTCGATGTCATAAACACCGTAAGGAATTGCTTTTCCCAGTTGCTTGTCTGGAAAATCGTGAGTATCAACTTCCAGCGGTTCACCAGTGGGGCGATATTCTTTGCCAACATTGGCCTTTTTCCCGAGCGTTTCTTTCTTTTTCGTGTCTACCGAGACCGCTGGTCGATTACCGCGACGACAAGCTGTGACGCGGCGTGAAATGTATTCAAATTGTGCATTGCGATCAGGGTGATCAGTTCCCTCACGCGTCTTGCGATTGCCCTGTAGCGAATAACCCAGTGATCGGAGGATCTGCGAAATCTTCGTTCGCCCAACCCGCATACCTTGCGTCAAAAGCTCACGTTGAAGATTGCTCAGGCTCTTACAAGTCCAGCGTAGCGGCGACTGAGGATCACCACGCCCGGTCGGCTCAACAAGTCGATCCACCGCAGCAACTAAATCTTGTTGGTCAAACTCCAGCAATTTGCGTCCACTGCCATGCCGACGCTGCCTACCGCTGGGAAGTGGTTCCTCGCTCTGAAGCTCTCGGATGCCCGTACGGATGGTACGATCTGACAGCCCCGTTGCCATCGAAACCGCAACAATGCCCCCATGACCCAATGCCATCGCTTCGGCAGCTGCCCAACGACGACGACCTCGTTCATCAAGATCACCCGCCAAAGCATTGAACTTCGTTTCGATTCCTTCGATAATTGATGCATCCGGCATCCATAGTGATATAACGAAAAAACAAAAACCCGGACACCTCAATCCGGTAACTTATTTACGAACGACTCCTTAGGTGGCGCGCCACTCTCCCCTCGTGGAAATCATGACGCGCCAAATCATGACGCTCCTTGTCGAGGGAATCACGACATTCATTGTCGCGGAAATCACGACAGCGGAGCGTCGCGCCACACTGGAACACAGGTTATTCGCGAAGCAGTTTGTCAACTTGCCCCTATTCGCCTGACCGCAACATCGGTGGCTGTGTCTGCAGCGCCCACTGAAGCGATAACATTGCCGTTCCACCACGTTCCACGAAAATCTCACTTTTTCAAAAAAAAGTCGCGTGCCTGGTTGGATTTGCCGGTTGTACTAATTATCATAACAAGAAAGCGAGCGGGATAGTCAATGGGCACGTCGTCGCGACTCCTTTAGAGTGTGCCGCAATTGTTACTCAACTTTTTCAAAGGAGATACATCTATGAGAATGAATAAGATTAGGTTCTGCTTGGTAACACTTGGACTTGCAACCGCGTTATTCGCTGGAACAAGCGTCGGCCAAGTAGTGATTGACCAAGCTCCCAACGGAGCTAACGGATTCTTTGCTGACCCGGCTTTTCCGCAGATCATCGCCGACAATTTCGTTTCAACTGGCGGTGGTCTGTTGAATTACGATCTGACATTTTTTGGGGGCTATTTCCCGAACGATCCGCTACCGACTGATGCTTTCACAATCAATCTGTACAACGACGCCGGAGGCTTGCCCGGTGGGCCCGCAACCCTGATCACTTCAGGAACGGCTGACACAAGGACGGCGACTGGAAACATTTTGTTCGGCGTGCAGGAATATGAATACACGTTGGATCTCGGAAATCTCAATCTGGCTGCAGGAACCTATTGGTTAGAGATCAGTAACAGTCCGGGTATCCTGCCAAATGACGTTTGGTTTTGGGAAACAGGAGATCTGGATCCGATCAATGGAATTGACGATGGTGCTTTTTCGGTGGACGGCGGGGCAACCTGGCTTACTCTCGGGGCTGGCAACAATTTGGCATTTACGATTAACACGACCAGCGTTATTCCGGAGCCATCCAGCTTTGCCGCCTTGGCAGTGTTGGGATTGTTCGCCGCACGTCGACGCCGATCGTAGGTCATGATTCTGCATTCGAACGAATGCAATAAAACGTAAAAAGGGACATTTGCTATTCCAGCAGAATGTCCCTTTTTTTGTTGGGGGGTTGGATTTGCAGCAGTCATACTCGGCAACAGACTGGCAGCCCATAAACGTCTTCGTTCAAGAGTAGCATTCGCAGTTTTGCAATTTCCCAATCCGCAAACTGGTCACTTGAACCGCAGAGTTCTTTCTTTTACCAGACTGGATGCCAACAGGGGTCAGACACTTTTTTTGGATGTCACTTCGCCAGTAATCCGAAAGTCCAAATTCGAGGCGATAATCGAAACAGGTTTCAATTTATTTGCAGCGATTGGACGTTTCTGATAAAATTGCCAACTTCACAGGAATTCGCAACCCGTAACCGTTTGTTGCGGCACTGCCAAACGATTTCCCTTCCGGCAAGCTTTCTTTTTGCCGAACCGTTGTGAAAGGAGTACTACGATGAAAGAACAGCGAACAGGATTCACGCTGGTTGAGTTGATTGTTGCGTCCGTATGTGGCAGCCTGCTATTGGGCTTGTCGTTGCCAATGATTCAGGGCGGGCGCGAGCAGGCCAATCGAATCCGTTGTCTTAATAATCTCGGAAACATTGGCATTGCATCATTGGATTACAACGACGTCAACGGTCAACTGCCACCCTACATGGGCATTCCGGAAAATCTGCCAAGCGTCAATGGCTTTTACCAAGACGCATTAAATTACCAATTGACATATTCGCTTGCTCAAATGCTCAATTTTACTGGCCATTCTGACCTTGTCGATCTGGTCGATCCGATCGCATTTGACAGCAGAATTCGGACCATTGCATACGTCGGATACGCTCAGTTTGCAGACGACTGGCTTCTCGGAATCGACAAGAACATGCGTGGCATCAGGAGTATTGCAATCGACGTCCAATTCCCCAAATTCCGTTGTCCGTCGGACCCCAATGCACCGACCAAACAGATTTTGTTTGGACCTCACCCTACGAATAATGCAGCCCAGGCCACATACATGTTTCCGACTGACTCTATCCACGATTTCTCGATTACGAACTACGTCGGCAATATGGGCGGCCACCCGATCACCGACACCCCGGACGATATAAATTTAGAGGGCTTTCATGGCCCCATGCGTTCGCGGCAATCAGACAGCGTTGAAGGAATTTTCGACGGTGCGTCGAACGTCGTGTTGTTTGGCGAATCATTGGGAGAAATCAGACTGAAACACATCAATCGACGATTCAGCATGGCGATGGGTGGTCTCGCCATCGGCCGCGCTGACTTGTACGAATTGGATAGCGTATTCGGTACGGCGACCGACGCGAGCTGGGCGCAGTTTGGCTCGGCCCACCCCGACGTCGTAAACATCGTCCGGACCGATGGTTCCGCGCAAAGCATTAACCGGGATGTTGATTCGATCAACTTCGGACGATTCTGTGGCGTCGCTGACGGCCAACCGTTTCTCGATTTTGCAAACGACTGAGCGAGATCGTAATCACTTCGCTTTGTAGCCAGCCGTTACCTCGTTCTTATGCGCTGCGAAAGCCGCGAGGACTTCTCCCTTCTCACGGGCAGGGACTTTGGCGAAGTCCAGGCTGCGACCCAGCTCGGCCGCGACCTCGTCGAATTCCGCTGGCGAGATATTGAGGTCACGATGCGCCTCCTCCAGACCCAATTCAGTCTTTCCCGGTTTTGTTGGTGAGTATTTGAACGGCCCGCCCGTGGCCTCGCAGACCCACAAGGTTCGCATGAACTTGAGACCCGGCAACCTGTTCA
>JBGSXT010000482.1:0-3684 GCA_041751295.1 Mariniblastus sp. | reverse complement strand
TTCGTGGACCCAAATGTAGGCTGACGGGAAAGTATTCACCGTCACGGTTTGGCTGGTGTTTGTGACTGCATTTCCGACGCCAAAATCTGAAAACGACAAGTAGATATCGGGCGTCTGAGCCACGCCGATGGATTGCACAAGACAGAGGCCAAGCGTCACGATAATGTTTTTGATTGTTGTATTCATTTTTTTGTATTCCGAATGATTGTTTTGAGTCAATTAACGACTATAGGTCACAGAAATCTCCGTCCGACTGCAAAAGCTCGACAAATAGAGGGATATCGTGCACGTTCACGAGCCCATCCATATTGAGATCGCCATTAACATGATAAGTAGCGGTAAAAATCAGATTGACAAAAGGCGCTACGTCGAGCAGATTAGCTGGAATTCCATCCTCATTGACATCGCCAAGGAAACTATACGTTGTGATCGTGACTGAACCATAGCTCGGAACTATAGGGCCGCCGCCGTCCATAACTTCGCCGAGTTCAAACTCTAAGTTTGCGGTGCCGCATGCGACCACGACAAAATCTACACGGGCAAACAGAAAGGCATTTGATTCCGGATCATGCAATGTATCGACAAGAACATTAACCACCGGTCCCTTGTTCGAGCTCTGGCTCGGTAATATGCCTGTACCTCCGCCAACGGCTGTTCCACATACGTCTTCAACACTATCATCGAGGACCTGACCAATGCTGACAGCTTGCCACCGCAGATTGACCGTTTGGCCGGTGTTTTGGTCGACAATGTCTGGATTAAATACTTCGACGCCAGTAATTTCAATTGACGCGGCTCCGCTGCGAACGATGGAGAAACAGGCGCTGGTATCAATTGAAAAATTTTCATCGACCCAGATATAGACCGACACCGAATCTCCGATATCCGGAAATCCGGAAGTGTTGTCAGCCGCACCACCTACTCCGTGGGGAATAAAGGAAAGGTAGACATTGGGTTGGGCATAGCCAACAGAATTCAGAGCCGTGAATACGATCGCGATCACCGCAAAAAATCTTCGAGCATTTTTTCTAAAGTTCATTATTCGCCTCACTTTCAAAATTGTTGAATTACATGGGCGGGAGCACCGATCCCGGCCTGGACTAGGAGCAACACGGCGGCAGTGGAATAAACCGGCCGCCTGCGGTTTCCTGTTTCGTGCATTGGATTCTCCGTTTGATAAAATTCTGGTTGACGAGGAAACGACCTGGAAATACGGAACAGACAGGCACGCACGGGAGTTTTGACGGTTGCTGGGGTTCGCCGCCACGTGTTTCTGCCCCAGGAAAATCGCTGAAAGTTCGTTTCCGCTGACTCATCCGCATAGGTTTTTGGTGATTCAGCCGGAGAAAAACCGCTTTTTCCTGCAGCTCAGTACGGCGGCTGTCGTTTATGCGCGCGCCTATTTTGAAAATTTCAGGTAAACTGTTGGAAATCCCGAAAACAGCAGCTCTTTCCCAAAACCGGCTACTTGCTTGCGCGGCGTGCTTGTATTACCGGTTTCGCGACAGGTTCTTACGTGCTCGTGTTCAATTGAAGCGGTATTGATGTCGGAATTTGATCAAAACGAACGATTGGCCAGTGCCATTAATGGGGATCGAAGTGCCCTCGCGCAGCTGCTGGTCGAGCACACACCGCAACTCACCAGACGCATCGGGCAGCGATTGGCGCTCAATCCATTTGCCGATTTTGGCGTGGAGGATGTGCTGCAGGAAGTTTACATCGACGTGCTGCGTGGAATCAGTACATTTCGACCAGAAGAAAGTACAACGTTTGCAGCCTGGATCCAGCGCGTTGCCGATAACCGGCTGGTGGAAATGCTCCGCTTTCGCAGCCGCCAGAAACGGGGCGGCAAGTTTCGGCAGCATAAAAATCCTGGTTTGGCCGGTTCGATTCGCGACATCGTCGCGATGCTCTCCGACCACCGCGAGGGTACGGGAAGCGATTTGGCACAGCATGCCGATTTGGTGCAGACACTGGAGGCCGAACTGATGCGACTGCCAGTACCGCTGCAAACGGCTGTCCGGGAATACTACATCGAACAGCAGTCGCTGGATGAGACCGCCCATGCCATGCAGACGACTCCAGCGGCTGTGCGGGGGTTCCTTTATCGGGCGAAACTCAAGCTGCGCAGCGCATTGGGCCAGTCCAGTCGCTGGTTTTCTCGTAAGTAAGGAACCGTTCACGCGGCGTGCAACGAGGGCGCGAGGTTAGCTGTGCAACCTCCTTCACCATCCCGCAAGCGGGATGGGGTCGGACCGGGTGTTGGGTGGACTCGCTGGTTTAGCTGGACGACCTCTTTCACCATCCCGCAAGCGGGATGGGGTCGGGCGATGTGTTGGGTGGACTCGCTGAGTTAGCTGGACGACCTTCTTCACCATCCCGCAAGCGGGATGGGGTCGGGCGATGTGTTGGGTGGGTCTCGCTGAGTTAGCTGTGCAACCTCTTTCACCATCCCGCAAGCGGGATGGGGTCGCGAAACGCCAGTAATGCGCCCGCTTGAAACGCCAGTAACTCGCCTATTTGGCCCCCATCCGGCTTGCTGGATGGAGGCAATGGTTTCACTGCTAACCAACGCCCCCTCCCTCTCTCGTCGCCCCCCATCCGGCTTGCCGGATGGAGGCAAAGGTTCTGCAGCTACCGACGGTGGGCAGTGCCGGAGGGCCGTTGCAACCGCGCAAAGTGGGTTATAATCCGAAGTTAAGGCCGCTGCCGTAGTGTGACGCGATTTGCCAATTTATTTGAAGCGAAACCCTGCAAGTTCCAGTCGGTGACGATTGCCGACGCGGCAGTCGGGCCTGAATTGCCAATTTATTTAAAGTTGCTGAGTATGTCTTCCAGACAGCAAGCATCTGCCGAAAACCGGGATGAGCAAATTCGCTCGCTGGTCAATGACTACCTGGCAACACGCGGTTGGGAATCCAGTACTCACGATGCCGATTTTGTCGCGGCGCATCCCAATCTCTGTCCTGAATTGGCGGAACATCTTACGCTCCTTCGTGAAATACGGGCGGGACGTCAACCAACCGTCCAGCCCTCGACAATTGGTCGATCACAGACTGTGGTGATCAAGCCAACTGGATCGTCGTCCGGACTGTCCGTTCGCTGCCCCTTCTGCCACGAACACGTCGAGTTGGACACGAATGAAAATTGGAGTACCGTCACCTGTCAAGCCTGCGGCAGTTCGTTTGAATTTGTCGGCGCAAAAGACGATTCCAATGATCTGCAAGTCGGGAGTTGGATCGGACGATTTCAACTGGTCCAGCGACTTGGGCAGGGAGGTTTTGGCAGCATTTGGGAAGCCTATGACCCGCAACTGGACCGAAACGTCGCCGTCAAGACTCCGCGCCGCGGTGAGTTGACCGCCGAAGAGGTCGAGTGCTTCCTGCGAGAAGCTCGTACCGCGGCTCAAGTCAAACATCCAAATGTCGTCGCCACGCATGAAGTCGGTCGAGACGGTGACCGGGTCTATATCGTCAGCGACCTGGTGACCGGCGAATCTCTGGCTCAGCGGTTGGCTCGCCAACATTTTTCCATACGTGAAGCGGTGCAGTTGATCGGGACCGTTGCCCGCGCCCTGCAAGCCGTTCACAACCATGGTGTTATTCACCGCGACCTCAAGCCACAGAACATCATGATCGATGGCAAGGACGAGCCGCACATCATGGACTTTGGATTGGCCAAGCG
>JBGSXT010000481.1:0-2840 GCA_041751295.1 Mariniblastus sp. | reverse complement strand
TTCCTGCACGTTGTTGCTGTTGGTAAAGAAACACCGGCCGCCTATTAGCGTCAATGGTCCGTAATCCCGGCCATCAGCGGTGATCGTTCCGCCGATCGGGCAGAAGTTATTGAACCGGCTGATGTCATCGATCAGGGATTTCTTGAAGACGTTGATTGCGAACAGACCACCTGGCCGGTTGTACCACGAGAAACCGATATCAATCGCCTTTGATTTACGCGGACGCACATCGAATGAGGCGAAATTGATCAGCGTAAATGGCCCTGGAGGTGCGGCAAGATCGTCGAGATCGGTTTCTTGCACCTGAACCTGCGTGGGCGCAGGCGAAAATTCGGCCAGATCAAGCGCTTCGAACGTATGATAATATGCGGCGCGAAGCTGTAGATTTTCGGTGACATCCACAATCAGGTTAGCCGATGGCAGCCACGCCTTGAACGACGATTTGGCTGGTGCTGCGGCAGTCAGCCCGCCGTTACGGAAGGCAAGAGCCGGACCACCGTTTTGGGCGCGAAGTGCAGCAAGCGCATCATAAAATTCTGTCGACGGATTCCTGATCTGCCCGGACAATTTGGTGTTGACATAACGCAAACCCAGATTACCGCGGATTGGAAGCTCAGAGGAATCCTCGAAGTCGAACTTGGTCATACCGAACAGTTCGATGGTCTTCCGATCTGAATTGTAATTTCCGGAGTCTGCCCGGCGGAGCGCCAATCTTTGTGAAAAACCCGGCGAAAGCGGATTCAGTGGGATCAGCGCGAGGATTTCGTTCGGCGTTATTGTTCCTGCGCTAGCTGCGGTCAGTTCGGGAAATTGATTGGCTTTTTGCGCCGCAGTCGGATTGAAAATGACATTTGCCGGCAGAGTCCGAAGAGTCGGTAGCAAGGCGGCTTGAAGTCCAGCAAGGTCGAGAGACAGAAACTGTTGAAGTTCTGCACCAGACAAGCCCCCTGCAAAGGGACCGCCACCGGTCACGGCGTCGTTGAGCCGCACCAGACCGGGGGTAAGATTGGCCAGTTGGGCACCGATTACGCCATTTTCATAGAATTGCGCTTCGGCATCCTCCGTGGAGTAAAATCCGCCGATCTCGAAATGGTTGATGGGGCCAAATTCCAGCTTGCGCGCGATATTGAAGTCGATCGATTTCAAATTGCGATCAACCCTCTGATTGTTGGCCGCAAGGCGGAGCGACGCCGAGGAGTTAAATGGAACTCCATCAATCGTTCTGGGCGTTGGAATACTAAAAGCCGCGCCGATTGTATCGGCCGCGATGGTGTATATTGAGCCAGGCGCAAAAATACCATTGACCAAGCCTGCTGGCAGATTGAGATCCATCAGGTACTTGTTCCAGTTACCGGCACCGGTATCGATTATAACAGTCGATCCGTTGGCGCGATCATCAAGCCCATCGCCATTTGCATCGACGCGGTTATCGAAACCATTTGTAGTGCTGGTGCGTCCACGCAGCGCAACGTCGAGCTGGATGTTTCGCACTTCGCCGATTGCTTTGGAGTAGGTTCCTATGACATTAACTTTCCAGTCGTCATTCTCCCACGTCAATTGGGGATAGATCGCCCATGATTGATCAAGTGCGGGGTTGATGCGGTTTCCCGGTATGGTCTGGAAGTCACTCGCTTGGACGCGGTCGACCATATAAACATTTTCGTTGATAAGATCTTCGTCAATATCGGTCACGCCGACCAGCCGTGCTTCCGATAGCGGTGTTACGATACCGCCAACATCCGTCGGTGACACCGAGAAAATATCGTTATTTGCCTTGTCGAGATCTCGACGTGTAAAGATGCCGTCCACACGTACGCTCAAATCGTCATTGGGCTGCCATTCCAGGCCCGCAGAGCTCGACACCCTGTAACCATCGTTGGTTACAGAAAACTGCCGAATCTCATCTGGATATACGATTTTGTTGGGCAAGCCATTCGTCCCGATGAGCGGGATGTTAGGAAACAACTGTTGATGCCGCGCAGGCGTGGTTACCGCATTTACGCCCGTTCCAACGGTTGCAGGTGCTTGCGTAAACGGCGTATAACCATTGATCCGAACCGTATCGCGCCGGAAACTCTGTTTTGAATAAGCGGCGTTGACATAAAAACCGAAATTATCGGAGAATTTATGTGCTGCTGAAAAGAATGCGCTTGGGTTGGCGTCTTCTGTGGTTTCTTCAAAACCTAATTCGGTGCGAATGACAAAGCCCTCACGGCGGCTGAGCGCCGAATTCAGCTTCAGGTTAACGTTGGCTGAAAGGCCGCCCGCAGGAACGTCTGCGGTGAACGACTTGATGACATCGGCGCCGTTGAAAATCGAGGAATCGAAAATGCCGAAGGCGTTGCCGGTGTTCTGTCCGCGCGTTGTCGAAGCAACACCTTGGCCCATAATCGTGGTTTTGGTGAACCGACCAGGCAAGCCGCGAACCGAAATGGTTGCATCACGGCGACCGGATTCACGGTTGATCTGAACGCCCGGAATACGCTGCAGGGCTTCGCCAAGGTTAAGATCCGGGGTTGAGCCAATGTCATCGGCAGAGATACCGTCCTGAATCACATCGGACAGGCGGCGGGACTCGATCGCGGCTTCAAGTGTTGCGCGAATGCCGTCAACAACGATGGCGTCGCCTTCGTCCTCTGCTGGCGGAGCATCGACAGGCGCTTGGGGCGCAGCGACGGTTGCTGGCGCGGGCGGCGGCGGGGCTGGTTGATCGGAAACGGTTTGAGCAAATGCCGATGGACCCCAAAGCAAAGCGAGCGCCAATGCGGCAGTCGACGATTGCAGTTTGATTTTACCTGATTGATGAAACATGTTTTCCCTCCAAAGGCTTTTTAATTAGG
>JBGSXT010000480.1:0-2567 GCA_041751295.1 Mariniblastus sp. | reverse complement strand
GAACCCCGGCAGAAAACTGATCTCACCAATCCCACGTTTCCTGAAATCAAAGTTACTTGCTGCGGCTCGGTTGCCGACGCAACAATAGTGGGAACAGAACCAGGGTCAATAGGGAAACCAGGGGCCAAAAGTGACATCCATAAACCATAGAGCATTGCCGCCCGGATCGGATTGAGTTCGGCATCGGCCGCACAAGCTGGCAGCGGCGCAACATCGAGAATCGGTTGAGCACGGAATCAACCCTGCCAGAGGGCCAAACCGGGAGGGCCAAACCGGGCGCCAAACCGGGGACACAGCACATTGTTGACACCGACTCCCGTTTTGGTAGGATTTGCGGGCAAATAGTGGTGTCTTGATTGCTTGCTTCTGCCAAGTGGAGGTTGTTATGGCCCGGTTGTGTCGCGTCGAAATCTTTGCTCCGGACGAAATCGCGATCGTCCATGTCATGAATCGGACTGTCAGACGGTGTTTCTTGTTGGGAAATGATCCGCTGACGGGAAAAAACTTCGATCATCGGAAAGTCTGGCTGGACGAGGAACTGAAACACCTGGCTGGCCAGTTCGGGATCGACCTGCTTTGCCAGGCGATTCTGTCCAATCACTTTCACCTGGTTCTGCGCTCGCGGCCGGATGTGGTGGCACAGTGGAATGATCGGCAAGTCGCTCGCCGATGGCTGATGCTGTGCCCGCTTCGGAAGGACGATCATAGCCAGCCGATGGAACCATCCGACGCCGAGTTGAACTCGATCGCCAACAATCCGAATCGGCTGTCCGAAATCCGCAGTCGGTTGAGCGATATTTCGTGGTGGATGCGGTTGCTGAGTCAAACCATTGCCCAGCGCGCCAACAGGGAAGACGAGGAAGTCGGAAAATTCTGGCAGGCCCGTTATCGCGCGGTGCGGTTGCTGGATGAAGCGGCCGTGTTGGCGTGTGCGGCGTATGTGGACTTGAATCCGATCCGGGCCGCGATGGCGGAAACGCTTGAAGGGAGCGAGTTCACGTCAGTGCAAAAACGGATTCAGGCGATGCGTGATGAGGTTGCCGCAGCTGGTCGTGGTGCGATGGTGGTTGGTGCTGAGGGAACCGTGGTTAGCGCCAATCCGGCCAGGGTGTCGGTCGATGGACATTTGTCCCGGCTGCCGATCGATGAACCGCACGATTCGATCGGGCCGTGTTGTCATGCGGATGGTCAGCGGGCGAGCGACAAAGGTTTCTTGCCGATGACGGTTGGGGCTTATGTGGATTTGCTGGACTGGACTGCGCGGCAGATTCGGCAGGACAAACGGGGTTCGACTCCGGCTTCGCTGGAGCCGGTGTTCGAGCGTCTGGGCATCAGCGGCGAGGTCTGGTGTGGGCTGGTGAAGGATTTTGGTCGGCTGTTTTATGCCGTGGCCGGTCGCCCGCACGAGGTGGATGCTCATCGTTCGCGCGACGGTCAGCAACGTTACAAGACCAGACGCCAAACACGCGAGTTGATGGGCGTGTAATGTTGATGGGTGTGTGATGTTGATGGGCGTTGGATTAGAGAGATTTCCAAATTCCTTTTCATCTTGACTCCTTTATCTTCAGACGCCTGCGATTTCGGCTACAATCGTTTGCGAAAGGAGAAATGAATGCAACTTACAGCCGTGTTTATGCAGGTTCCCGAGGGCTTTATTGCCTTTGTCGAGGAACTGCCGGGTGCCAATACTCAAGGAGGCACTTTAGACGAGGCGCGAGAAAATTTGCGTGAGGCCGTCCAAATGGTATTGGATGCCAATCGCGAAATCGCGGAACGATCCATCGTCGGAAAGGCCGTCTCAAAAGAACCCTTCGATTTGTCAGCCTCATGAAGCGAACTGATCTGGTTCGACATCTGGAATCCCATGGATGCGAATTGCTTCGAGAGGGTTCAAAACACACTCTCTACATCAATCCGGCAAACGAACAGACGAGCGCTGTACCGCGACATCGTGAGATCAATGATTTTTTGGCGAGAAAGATCTGTCGTGATCTTGGCATTCAACAACCGTAGTCGATGTGCACGGACCCAATGCGGGGACACCGACCCAATACGGGGATACAGCACATTGTTGACACGCGTCATCAACAAACAGGTCCAGGCCGATCCGTCAGTCACCAATACGCAACGAGCCGACGCCGGGCTGCCGGTCTATTCGACGACGCGGAACCCGGTCCCCGTTCCGACCACCGCGCCGATGGTGCATCTGGAAGCCGCCAATGTTCAGCAACATGTGTTCCGATTCACCAGCGCGGTCGACGCCCACGCCAACGTCCGTTCGACGGGAGTGAAGTCGATCCAGATCTTCGGCGCCTTCGACACCGCGCCCGTCAGCGACAGCGATTTCGAATTGCTCGGCTCGACGACCCGGATGAACGCCACGTTGAACTTTCCGATTTCCGACGCCGGCAAATCGATCTGGTACCGCTTCCGCTACCTGAACACCAAAGACCAACCCGGCCCCTGGACCACCACCCTCGCCGCCATAATACTGAAGTAAATCAGCAACGCCGCAGCTCGTGTAACCGTCAGCCGCAGTAGTACGTTCAAGAGCATACCGCGTCGCA
>JBGSXT010000479.1:0-7776 GCA_041751295.1 Mariniblastus sp. | reverse complement strand
GGGTGCCCCGACAAACAACACCGCTTCGACAATTGATCTGGGAGAAATAGGACAACAGGCGTTGTCGATGGCATCCATTTCTTTCAAAGATCGCGGTTTGACCGAAGTTGTCGCCGCAGTAGAATTCGATTCGTCATCGTCATATCCGACGTCGAGTGCGTCCGGCTGTTGTTTCCGATTGAGATCCTCGGCATTCGTTTCGTCCGCTGTTCCGAGTCCCTGAAGCACCTGCGCGTAAGCTTCACTCAGTCGGTGCAATGACAGTTCTTCCTGATTCGAATCCCCTTGAATACCGACATCGTCAAGTTCTTCGCGAAGTTTCGGTCGATCTCCCGACATCGTCGACTATTCCCGCTCCTCGATCGGAATCCAAACCTGGTCTGCGGGCCCGATGTAATCGGCACCCGGGCGAATCAGGCGATTATTTTCCCGCTGTTCAAATATATGGGCGGCCCACCCTGTGACTCGCGAAAGTACAAAAATCGGAGTGAACATGGGGGTCGGAATTCCCAGAAAGTGGTAAGCCGAGGCACTGTAAAAGTCCAGATTGGGAAACAGATTCTTTTCACGCCGCATGACTTTTTCGATTCGTTCCGAAACCGGATACAAAACTGTATCGCCGACGTTGTCCCCCAGTTTCTTCGCCCAGCCTTTGATCACATCACTGCGGGGATCGGAAATGGTGTAGACGCGGTGTCCGAAACCCATGATCAGGGATTTGTTTTCCAGCCGTTCCATGATCCCGGCCTCGGCTTCATCGGCGGTTTGAAACTGTTCAATCAACTCCATCGCCGCCTCATTGGCTCCGCCGTGCAGCGGTCCGCGCAATGTACCGATGGCACCTGTCATCGCCGAGAAAATGTCGGACAACGTCGCCGTACAGACTCGAGCGGCAAATGTGGATGCATTGAATTCGTGTTCCGCATACAGAATCAGCGAAACATCCATCGCCCGCCGCTGGACATCGTCCGGAGTCCGGTCATGCAGCTTTTCCAGAAAATACCCGGCGATCGAATCTTCGTCAGATTCGAAATCGATTTCCGTGCCATCCAGGGAGTAGCGATACCAATACAGCAGCATCGATGGAAAACAAGCCAGCAGCCGTTCCGTTTTTGGAACCTGTTCAGCAAACGACGTTTCCGGTTCCAGCACGCCCAGCATGGAACAGCCGGTTCTCAAGACATCCATCGGATGGGCGTTCGCGGGAATGTCCCGCAAAGTGGACATCAACGCATCCGGTAAATAACGGTTGTTGATCAGTCGAGCCTTGAAGCTGTCCAGTTCCTTGACGCGTGGCAGATGCCCGAACAGCAACAGAAACGCGACTTCTTCAAACGTACCGTTTTCAGCCAGATCAAAAATCGAATAGCCTCGATAGGTCAGACCTTTGCCCTGCTTGCCGACTGTTGCAATCGCAGTTTCTCCGGCGATGACACCCGCCAGGCCGCCAGTCTTTTTTGTTTTGGTTGCCGTTTCCGTTGCCATTCGTTCAATTCTCCCGTGCAATGATGGAATCCATCTGTCGTTCGTATTTGTAATAATCAAGAACTTCGTACAGTTGCTCGCGCGTCTGCATTGTATCGGTAATTTGCCGTTGGCTACCCTGAATTCTGATTTCGCGGTAGATGTTCCCGGCAGCTGCACTCATCGCCCGAAACGCCGACAGTGGATAGAGCACCAGCGAAACGCCGCATTCCCGGAGTTGGTCTACGTCCATTAGAGGACTCTGGCCAAATTCGGTCATGTTGGCAAGGACGGGAACCGAAATCAAACGAGTGAATGTGCGATACTGGTCAGGGTCCGTGATGGCTTCCGCAAAAATCATATCGGCGCCCGCTTCGACATACCGCTGACAGCGATCGATGGCCGAGGCAATGCCCTCCCCGGCCAAAGCATCGGTTCGCGCCATGATCACGAATGAATCGTCGGTTCGGGCGTCGACGGCGGCAGCAATTCGATCGACCATTTCAGCCGCATCCACCAATGATTTGTTGGGGCGATGTCCGCATCGCTTGGCCGATTCCTGGTCTTCGATGTGAACCGCAGCCGCTCCCAACGCAATCATTGACTTGATCGTGCGCGCAATGTTCAGGGCGTGCCCCCAGCCGGTGTCGATATCCACCAACAGCGGCAATTCAGTCGCAGAGACAATTCGCTGGACATCGGCCAAAACATCAGTCAACGACGTCATCCCCAAATCGGGGATTCCCCAGGAGGCATTGGCGACTCCGGCTCCCGACAGATAAATCGCTCGATACCCGGCCCGCTCGGCTTGCAACGCACAGTACGCATTGATCGCACCGACAATCTGCAACGGTTTTTCAGCATCCAGGGCAGTACGGAATCGGGTTCCAGGTGTGGTCGTCATGCTTCGCGAATTTTTTTTGGCCTTTCCCGAAAAGAAAAACTCATTATCCCGGAATCGACGCGCTTCGCCATAGGTAGCGCAAAAGCGTTGACGACCCCCTCGCCGCACGATGGCGTGACAACTTCCTGAATCGATTGCCTGTCATCTGGCGTTTCCAGCTCGAAACATTGTGGTTCATCGTTTGGCAATGAAACGGCCCGTTGTGCCCTGATTCTGATCGAAATTTCCCCCAATTCGGCTTATCAAGATTCGGGGCGATAGCTATCTTGGAAATGTCGCGCTGGTTTGGGGGTGCAAATCATTCTGAGAGTGCCCGTGAATACCGCGCCGCATGAAATTCATGCGAACGGACAACAACCGACAATTCCTGCTGGCAATGCGGCCTCAAAATTAGAGCAGTAAAAAAATGGCAACAGTGACAAAATCGCGAATTGAATCCATCGACAGCGGCAATTTTTCCGAAGGCGTACTGCGCAACGCCGCTCCTGCCCGCCTGTATCAGGATGCCGTGTTATACGACGAAGCCCTGATAACCAGCAGTGGTGCACTGGCATCCAGCAGCGGCAGTAAGACCGGCCGCAGCCCCAAAGACAAGCGGATTGTCGATCAGGATTCCGTACGCGACGATGTCTGGTGGGGCGACATCAATATCGCCATGTCGGAAGATTCCTACGATCAAGTCCGCCAGCGAGCGGTGGATTTTCTTAACAATGTTGAGCACCTGTATGTGTTGGACGCTTTTGCCGGCTGGGATCCGGAAACACAGATAAAAGTCCGCATCATCTGCTCGCGAGCCTATCACGCGCTGTTCATGCACAACATGCTGATCCGTCCTACCGAACATCAGCTGAAAAAATTCGTGCAACCGGATTATGTGATTTACAACGCAGGTCAACAGTCGGCCGATGAATCGGTTACAGGTGTGACGTCAGATACCTGCGTCGCGCTGAATTTTGATCGCGGGGAAATGGTCATTTTGGGGACCGAATACGCCGGAGAAATGAAAAAAGGGGTGTTCACGATCATGAATTACCTGATGCCCAAAAACAACATCCTGTCCATGCACTGTTCTGCCAATGAAGGCTCCAGCAAAAAAGACGTTTCGCTGTTTTTTGGATTGTCCGGCACTGGCAAAACAACTTTGTCGGCCGATCCAAATCGAAATCTGATCGGTGATGATGAACATTGCTGGACTCAATCGGGAATCTTCAACATCGAAGGGGGCTGTTACGCGAAGTGCATTAATCTTACCGAAGAGAAAGAACCGCAGATCTTCCGCGCGATTCGCTATGGATCGATTCTGGAGAATACGGTTCAGGATCCGATTTCCCATGAGGTAGATTATGACGATGTCTCGATCACCCAGAACACCCGCTGTTCCTATCCGATCGAATTCATCAAAAATGCGAAAATCCCCTGCGTCGGTTCACACCCAAACAATATTATTTTTCTGACCTGCGATGCCTTTGGCGTCTTGCCACCTGTCAGCCGGCTGACGGCCGAACAGGCAATGTATCACTTCATCAGTGGCTATACGGCCAAAGTGGCAGGCACCGAAATGGGCGTCACAGAACCGGAAACCACGTTTTCCGCCTGTTTCGGCGCCGCGTTCCTGGTTTGGCACCCGACCAAGTACGCCGAGTTGCTGTCCGAGAAAATGAAACGGCACGGCTCGGCTGCCTGGCTGGTGAATACTGGCTGGAGCGGCGGTGCGTACGGTACGGGCGAGCGGATCAAACTGAGATACACGCGCGCCATCATTGATGCCATTCACAATGACTCATTGCACGGTCCCCAATATCAGACCGACCCGATATTCGGCTTGTCCTTCCCGTCGGCCTGTCCGGGACTGCCCGCTGAAATTCTGAATCCCCGCAACACGTGGGCAGACCCCGAAGCTTTTGATGCGACGGCCCAGCGACTGGCTGAAAAATTCAAAGAAAATTTCAAACGATTTTCGGATGCAGCCAGCCAGGCAATAAAATCGGCCGGTCCGCTGGTTTAAGGCAAACGGCAGCAATTGCCATGCCCAGTCATTGTAGAACAGTTGTCCTCAACTGCTTCACAATGGTAAATTTCCAACTGCCGCCCGCCTATGCGACCTTGAGTGGTCGTGTCGCGCGGGCCCAATGGATCCAGTGGGTGACTTCTTCCAGATTCGGCTGCTTGCCGCTGCGGATCAACTTCAAACCCTCTTTGCTTTCAGCGAATGGTTCGATGATCTCGAACAATTTGCGAGGCTGGCATTTGGCCAGGTCCTCGGGTTCGATGATTCCGCAGGCGACCAGCAATTGGGCGTCGCAGCCGCGCAAATTCGGTACGCGACAAACCAGTCGAGCTTGATGTTGCCATTGGCGAATAACCTCGGCGCTGATCCGTTTATACTTGAGCTTGGTGGCCATCGATTCGGCGGTTTGGGTCAGGAAATCTGCCACTGTATAAACACCAAACCTGTTGAATCGCTCAGCAGTCTTGGGGCCAATCGATGGCGCGGCCTCCAGCTTGTCATTCATTTCAAGGAAAAATTTCAAATTCGTGTCAGGGCTCTCGGCAACCGCACGAAATGGCTTTGCGCTGGCCGGTAACGCAGAGAATTGCGAGCGATCTGCCACGGATCGAAGCGAAGGGCGGACTTCCGCGTCAGGCGTCGGGCGCCAATCGCGCATCCGGCGGCGCTCGGGGCTGTTCAAAGACGATGGCGAGGACGATTCATCGAGCACTCGTTCGTCAGTGAAATGGGGCGTCATGATCGATGGTCCTGATTCAAAGTTTTCTACGGAGTAGTCGATCAAACGGCCAGTCGGCGGATACTTTATCATTGGGTAGGTAGCCGCCAGGGTCGGCATCGTTACATGTAATCGCGTCGTAAATGGGGTCAGAAACTCCGGTTCTCGCAGCGGTGCTAATGGCAGAATATCAGGTGACCAAGTCGGAAAGTGCGGGCTGACACTGGTTTCTGGCAGATCAAACACGGTGGCTCCAACTCGTCGGCAGCCTTCAAGCGTTGCCGGATCGGACGTCAACACAATGACCTGATTTCCCATCGCGCAAAAATCCGCGAGAAAATCACGGCTTGCCTGCATCAATTCAGGGTCAAGTACCTGGAAAACCTCGTCCAGCATCATCGGCAGCGACTGTCCATGTCCCCGCAGGTGTTCAACGGTCGCAAAACAGAGACCGAGGCGAACCTGTTGCTGCAATGAAGGACTTAGGCTCGCCCAGCCGGGTCGGAGGCCGCGTTGGTCTTCAATTTCGACTCCGTAACGCGGGTCTCGCGAACCAGTGGCATCGAGCCAGATTGTTCGAATTGCGCCGACCGTCAAACGATACACATACTGATTGGCAAGCAACAGAATCGGATGGGCCGGCTCACGGTCAATCCGCCGCTCCCGATCGATTTGCGACAGTAATGTTTGACGCTGGTCAGCCAACGCACTCAGGTCGAAATCGATTCGTTGGCGGCGTGCCGTGAATTCCTTCGAATCCAGGCGGTTTGGCAGTTTTTGTATTTCGGCAAGTATCGACTGTCGCCGCGCTTCGAGATTGCCAAACTGATTTTCTGCAGCAACCAGATCCCGAACACGATCCGCCCGCAGTGTTTCCAGTTCCTGCAATCGGCTTCGCAGTCGTGTTACGTCAGTTGGCCGGGATTCTGCGACATTGGCGGACGCCGATATTTCGCCCACGAATTTACGGCGGGCCTGCATAAACCCTTCCTGTTGGGCACATTGGCAGAATTCGTGTTCGCTCCTGACAATCGCTTCGGCACCTGCCGCGTCGACTGTCCTGACTTCCGCGATGATGTTTTGCCGCTGATGCAACAGCGCATCCAGATTTCGTGCAGTTTCCTCAAAACATCGTCGCAATCGCTTTAGTTCCTCAGCGGCTGGACGATGCCGGCACTGTTTGAATTGCGCACCCAGTTCGTCGCGCAACGAACTCAAGTCGACACGGATTTGGCCGCAGATTTCAGACAGCCGTATGGCGGTTGGATCGGCGATACGGGACTCCATGTCGCGGATATTGCCTGATTCACCGGTTGAAACTTCTACCAAACCGACTTTGGTTCCGATAGCGGAAAGAATCTGCTGCGCCCGATGATAGGGATGCCCGGATGAATCGATCGTCATTTGATTCCAGGCGACCATTTCATCTTTCAGCTGTATCCGCTGTTGCTGGACGTCATTATGAAGACTGCGCCAACGACGCATTTGAATGTCAACTTCATCCAACCGCCGATAGAGAACATTCAATCCATCGGCTGCCCGCTGTGGCCGGGAAACAAACTCGATCCCTTCCATTGCCGTTTCGAGTCGAATCCTTAATTCCGAAATCTCGCGATCGAGGGAATCGACATGGCTTCGGATCGACACCAGATTGAGCGCTTCAATTTCGCGAGTCAGCGCCTGGATTTCATTGTCGATTTCGAACTGGCGAATTTGGTGGGACGACTGTCGTTCCTCGAGCTGGCGAATTAGAGCGGATCGCTCATTTTCCAATTTTGTGATTTCCGCTGACATCAGATTCGCGCGCGATTCCAGCTGCTGGAAATTGCGCGATGCGGTATTGTATTCCGATTCATTACCCAGTCCGATTCGTCCGGCCGGGACGTCAAGTCGCAGTTGCAGAATGCGGGACAGGTCAGACACGGAATGGGCGTCCGCTTCGTTTTCGACAAAAAAAGCCGTGTCGAAGACATCGACACCGATTCGTTCCAACGTTCCCGTTAATCGGGCAGGCTGGAATCCGTTGATCCGCGATCCTGGTATTTCGTCAATCAACAGGCGTTGGCGGGAATCGGCTGTGCGAGACATTCGACAGGGTACACCCTCGAACACTCCTTCGATTGAACCCATTCCAAGCGGTTGCTCAGGCTCGAATCCATACAGAACACTCCGGATGTAACGAGCCAGCGTCGACTTGCCTGAACCGCGCTCACCCCGGATTACATTCAGACCGCCGTTGACGTTCGACAGGCAGAGACTATTGAAGATTCCGTAACTGTCGACGGACATTTTTGTCAGTTTCATTACAAACTCCGTTTTGAAATCGCCATCCGTGGCACCGGCCTTTGCACAACTTTACCTTCCGCTCGGCTGGCCATTTTCAATCGACGGGCGTCGGGAAAGGTGTGGATTGATGCTCATTTAAAAACTTGTGGCAATCTAAAATCTAATTGAAAACGGCTTGAACGACCTAGGTCAGTTTGCATCAATCGGTGGCTGTTAACGCAAGCTAGCTGTATCATGGCCGACCGCCGAACCCTTTCGGAACAGCTTTCCGAACAGTTGAGACCATTGTTCTTTTCCCGGTTCTACGCGAATCGGGAGAATTGTTGGGCGCGTTATCCGTTGTTGCTCGTTTCACGGGACTCTCATGTTAAATATTGCGATACGACTGGCCGCCGC
>JBGSXT010000478.1:0-4715 GCA_041751295.1 Mariniblastus sp. | reverse complement strand
GTCGATTTTCTATACCTGCTCGACGGTCACTGGCAACAACGCTGAAAAACGAGTCAGGAGCCGATAATAGCGAATGGGTCCTTTGTGGCAGCGAGGGAGGGGCTTGGCTGGCTATTCGGACCCATCAAAATGGTTTATCATGCAACTAATACTTTAATTCCCACCGGGCTGTAGCCATGGGTTTCGCACATACAAAGTTGCTGATTTCAAGGTCACATCCATCGCTTTGTGACTCCTGTCCCCGGCTTATCTTGCTCGTTGTTGCTGCGTTATTGTCGTTAACCGCGTATCCAGTCGTGGCTCAAAGTGGCCCGGCTGAGTTTGCCGGAAAATGGAACTGCGCATTGAAATCAGCGGGGGGCGATTTGCGGTTTGGTTTGGAAATTGAAACATCGTTGGAAGGGGCAACGGCAGCTTTTGTAACCAACGGCCATGAACGAATCCAGGTTCCGTCGGCCTTAATTGACGATGGAAAATTGTCTCTGCAATTCACCCACTACGATTCGGAGATTACCTGCAAATCCCAAATTGTTTCAACCGGTCTTGAAGTCATTGATGAGCGAGCCCGTGTTGAATCCGATTCAAGAGCTGATTCCGATTTCAGGAATTTGCACGGAATCTGGCGGAAACGTCGCGGGCTGAACGAGTGGGTTGAAATGAAATTTCAGGCAACTGCCGACGTCACCAATAAAACGCCGAATAATCCTTTAAGCGCTCAACCGTTTGCCGGGCGTTGGTCAGTGAAATTCGAGCAGAGCACGGATCCCGCAGTTGCGGAGTTCTCGGTTAACGAAGACGGATCGGTTTCCGGGACGTTTTTGACGACGACCGGAGACTACCGATTTTTGCATGGTGAAGTGGTCGAGGACAAATTGGTCTTGAGCTGTTTCGATGGCGCGCATGCGTTCCTGTTTCGGGCGACCTTGCAAAGCAACGAAAAACTGGTTGGAGAATTCTGGTCATCCAATACCTGGCACGAAAAATGGACCGCCGAGCGCAATCCGAATGCGGTGCTGTCCGATCCATTCATACAAACGAAGCTGGTTGCTGGCAAATCCATCGGCAGCTACTCGTTTCCTGATCTGCAGGGAATTTCAACCCGCCTTGACGACCCCCGGTTCGCTGGCCAGGCAAAATTAATTTACGTCTTTGGATCATGGTGTCCCAATTGCCACGACGCGGCTGCCTATTTTCTGGAACTGCAGAACGCTTACAGCGACGAACAACTTTCGATCCTCGGGTTGGCATTCGAGTTGACGGGCGACTTTGATCGAGATGCAGCACAGGTAAAACAGTATCTGCACCGACACGGCGTTGATTATCCTGTCCTGATCGCCGGTCAAGCGGACAAAGCGCTGGCAACGCAAGTCATCCCATTTCTCGACAAAGTGCGATCATACCCAACCACGATTTTTTTGGACGCCAATCACAAGGTCAAAGCCATCCATACGGGTTTTACGGGTCCGGCAACTGGCGAGGCCTACTCCGAAATGAAAACCAAATTCAAAACATTGATTGATTCAATTATTGCCGACGCCGGCTAGCGAATTTTTCGCAACTTGGCCTGTTGGGCTCGGTTTAATCAATTGATGTTGCCCGCTGTTTTCGTGGACAAAGCACGGTGCTTTACTCGCCAGCGCCACATTTCAGGCAATACTAGCACGACGTACAAGCGAGTGAATGACTGGCGGCAATTCCATTCACTTGCGCGGTGTACTTGTATTCGTGACATTTTACGCAGAAAGTGGCGCTGTCCAAAGTGGCGCTGTCCAGCTAAAGACAAATTTTGAACTTATCAGAAAGGTTGAACAAGTAATGAAAATCTCAAATGTTTTAATGTTTATTGTTTTCCTGGTTGCTGCTTTCGCTACTTTCAAACTGATTGCTCAATCGGGAGCCAATCAGGCCAATCAGGCCAATCAGGCCAATCAGGGCGGATTCGAATATGCAACATTAACGACTTTGGTCATCAGCGACCAAAACAGTGTCACTTATGAATTGATCTGGAACGCCGGGGTCCGCGATATTATCGGCCGTTCGAATACGTCATTGTTGGACGCTCGGCGGCGCTTGACCGCTCAACTTGGACCTGAAAACAATTCGCAGTCAAACTTGAGCGTGTTATTAACCAGTTTGGGGCGAGACGGCTGGCGGTTAATCGAATCGGATCAGGATGAGTCTGGATTGACTCGAATTTTCATTCGAAATGCCAGGTGACTGTTCGATTCGGAAGCTGTCTGATTCACCCAACATCGCCAAAAAAAGCCACTTCTGTTAAATTGGGCTGTTCAGCGAGTCTTTGCCGCGTGCCAAATTGCTGGCCTTTAGTTAAATGCTAGCTAAAATCCTTGAAATTCGAACTATAAGGGCTTAGCATTCACCAACGTGAAATCGGTTGGAGCAACTTGTGCTCCGAGTAGAGTGATAGTCTGCTTTCTGTTCGGCAGCGGTGTAACAATTGCACACTGAAGGCATGTCTTATTTCAAGGATCGGAAAATGTTGGTATTGAGTCGCAAAGTTGGTGAAAGAATCTGGATCGGCGACAACATTTCCGTAACGGTTGTCCGGATTTCCGGCGGCGGCGTCCGGATTGGAATCGAAGCCCCGGATGAATTTGCGATTGTTCGCGAAGAATTGAAATCAAAAATCGAGGCGCAGGAATCGGAACCATCGCCATCCAGCCCAACATCACTGAATCAGTGATGATTCCGGGAAGTCGGATCAGGTCATTCGATCCAACAGCAGGGTTGCCATACCAAGAACCAACACGAAACCGCACATGTCGGTAATCGTTGTCAGTATTGGTCCGGATGCCAGGGCAGGGTCCAATTTGCACAATCTCATGATCAGTGGCAACGTACCGCCAATGGCGACGGCGATGATTGTGTTGCACATCAACGCCAAACCGATGACAAGACCCAACCACGGATTGCCTTGCCAAGCGGTTCCGACCAGTGCAATTAGAATTCCCAATGCCAACCCGTTGATCAGCCCGACACTGATTTCTTTGAACAGCACGAACAGGATTTCGCTGGGGCGAATGACGCCCAATGCCAATTCACGCATGCTGACTGCGACCGCCTGATTGCCACTGCAGCCACTCATGTCGGAAATGATGGGCAAAAAGACTGCCAACGCGATCACCTGCGAAAGTGTATCCTGGTACAAGGCAATCACGCTGGCGGCAACCATATTCAATACGATATTGATGCTCAACCAGGCCAATCGTCGTCGTGATCGCAACATTAGCGGCATCGATCGCAATTCCTCCTGAACGATCCCCTGGGACTTCCGATAATCGTCAGCGTTTCTGTCTGCCCAGGCTTCCTCAACATCGGTCGCATCGACGACTCCGACCAGCACTCCGCTAAAATCAGTCACCGGCACTCCCACGTAACTGTGATCATCGAAGAATTGCCGCAATTGAAACATGTCCGCCGTATCACGAATCGAAACCGGGCTGTCGATCATGATCCGGTCCAGTGTGGCGTTCGGCTCGGCCAATAGCAAATCACGTAATCGGAGCACGCCAATCAGCCGGTTATCGGCATCGACAACATACGCATATTGAACCTGGAAGTCGCTGAAGGTTTCTGCGTTCTGCCGCATCCAGGCAATCACGGAATCAACGCTTTCGTCGGCGCGAAACGCGAGGAATTCGCTGGTCATCAAGCCACCAGCCACCTCGTCGCCGTACTGCACCAGCTGCCGCAGTTTAGCCGATGCCTGCGGCGACATCTCTCGCAGAATCGCTTCCGCTTCCTGCTCATCCAGGTCGCCAACTATGTCCGCCCGCTCATCGGAGGAAAGATTTCCCAGGATCGGAACCGCCGACTTGGCCGTCATCTGCGAAATCACTTCAACCGTTTGTATTTCGGGCAACGAATGCAGAATGTCGGCGGCCACTTCGGCATCGATTCCGGTTAACAGTTCCAGTTGCTGTTCGCCAGAAAGACGGGAAACGATCCGCATCCGCTGTTCAATGGGAAGCTGTTCCAGCCAATCCTCGAGCGCTGGAAAATTGCCCGAGTCGATCAAGGCGACCAGTTCCTGATTCAACTTCATCCTGTCGACCTCATTAAAAATTCTGTTTCGGCTCGTTAGGCAAGCGGCTTGTGTCGGACGGCGCGCCCCATTCCGCCCGCGCGCGTTGCAAGATCAGGTTCGTCTCCAGTCCAGGTCCCGGAATAAATGGCGGTGTGCAAATCAAACGTCGGTCAGTTCTTCGAGGTCGGAGACGACGCTGGTTTGGGGCAAATCGATTAGAGAACCCAAACCGAACAACTGCAGAAACCGATCAGTAGTTCGAAAGAGTTTCTCCGGCGTGCTGCCGGACTCTTCCGCCGCGATCAGGTTTCTTCGGATCAGCTGATTCAAAACGCCACCGCTTGGCCTGGCACGAATTGAATCGACTTGGGTCCGCGAAACAGGCTGGTTGTAGGCAACGATCGCCAACACATCGATCGCTCCCTGACTGAGGGCTGCGGATCGATTCCTGCCAAAGTAATGGTTCTGGACATCGATCAAATCCGGGCACAACTGCATTTTGTAGTTGCCTGATTCTTCGACGATTCGAAAAGCAGAATTTCGCTGTTCGTACTCGTTATTAAGCTCGGCGACCGTTTTTCTGATCTCTTTGGGGCTGACATCGCGCATCAAACCGGCCAGTTTTTTTCCCGTCAGGCGAACGCCTTCGGGTGCCCCGACAAACAAC
>JBGSXT010000477.1:0-6665 GCA_041751295.1 Mariniblastus sp. | reverse complement strand
ACATTCGCGGAACTAACGTTTGCAGTTACCAGATCGGTCACGCCGTCCCCATTGAAGTCACCTGCGGTTACGGCATGGGGATCGAATCCAGTCGGCCAAGTTGTTTGGGTCGGAAAAGTACCGTCACCCACGCCGACTATCACGGACACATTGTCGGAATCAGAGTTTGCAGCTGCCAAATCGGTAGCGCCGTCCCCATTGAAGTCCCCGGTTGTTACGGAACTGGGGCTGTTGCCGGCCAGATGCGTTGTCTGGGACAGGAAAGTTCCGTCAGCAACTCCAACCAACACCGAAACGTCGCCGGAATACGAATTTGCAATTGCCAGATCGGACACGCCATCTCCATTGAAGTCTCCGGTGGTTACGGAGTAGGGACGGTCGCCAACCGTCCAGGTTGTCCGGGGCGCGAAAGTTCCGTCGGCAACGCCGAGCAAAACCGATACTTGGTCGGAAAAAATGTTTGCAGTTACCAGATCGGTCAAGCCGTCCCCATTGAAGTCTCCTGTGGTTAGGGAAACGGGAGCGTTGCCAGCTGGCCAGGTTGTTTGTGGCGCGAAAGTTCCGTCAACTAAGCCCAGTAACACCGACACATTCGCGGAACTAACGTTTGCAGTTACCAGATCGGTCACGCCGTCCCCATTGAAGTCTCCTGTTGCTATGGAAAAGGGTTGCTCGCCAGCCGGCCAGATTGTCTGGGGGGCAAAGGTTCCGTCATTGATTCCTATTAACACCGAGACGTTGTCGGAACCAAAGTTTGCAGTTGCCAGATCGGTTACGCCGTCACCATTGAAGTCTCCCGCGGTGATGGAAAAGGGTTGATCGCCAGCCGGCCAGATTGTTTGGGGCGCGAAAGTTCCGTCAGCAACGCCCAGTACCACCGACACGTTGTTGGAATGACGGTTCGCAGTTGCCAGATCAATCACCCCGTCCCCGTTAAAGTCTCCCATGGTTACAGACTGGGGACGATCGCCGACCGGAACCGCAAGGCCGGGAAACAGCGGTCCGTCGCCGTCAGCGCTTGTTATCAACATTGGCACCAAAGCTGCTGCGGCCAAGATACGGCGGACTGGCCGGCGGCCCAACGAACGGAGCTTGCTTAGCCGGCGACGAATGCGTCGACCGAAGCGAATTCGAATGGAATTGATTACGGATAACAGCCAATTTCTGATTCGCATTTTCAGCACGCCCTGTAAGCATTACGATTTGTTGGATTCAGTATCTGCGAGTTCAATGCGCCTCGCCAATATTTTTTTTCGAATTTCCAAGCTGAACACCACCACTACTATTCAACTGGCAAAAGCTTTTCAAAACCCAGTCGATTAGCAGCTTGACGCCCGGACCGGTCGCTTTCGCATCCTCATCGTAGTTTCCAAGCCGGTCGTATTCAATCATGTTAGCAGACCAAGACGCAATGAAGGTTGATTTGAATTATTCGAACGTTTTCGAAATGCCGCAATCGCTTGCCAAAATATCGATCCACCTGGTGTTTTCGACGAAAGGTCGGATTCCGTGCCTCCCGACCCAGGAACCGTTGCGCTGCACCGAGGGCTGACATGGCACCACCCCTTCGGGGTTGATCGTTCTCCTTCGGGGTCGATCGTTCTCCTTCGGGCTTGATCGTTTTTGTTGGATCTTTGGCAGATATTGAGGTCTAGGTTTACAACAATAATAGGCAAGCATCGTGCGGTTTATTTTCGGAATTCGCTCGGGACTATGGTCCCAAGCTACGAAGGATGGGACCATTGACTCGTCCGATCAAGATACTTATTTCTCGCAGAATTCTAACTTCAATGGATTAATGCCAACGCCCTACGATCCGCTGAACAAGTTTGAAGGATTTGAACGACCCATTCGTGAATTCGACTGAAGGATCAACCGCTCTCGATTCTTGTATTCCGCAAACTCAAAGAACATTGATCGACGCTAAGTCGCACTGATCCTGATTCGTAATGATCGGCGGAATGAGCGTTCTTTCTTTTGTCGCAGGACTGTCAAAAATTGATGTTTCGGCGTTCGCGGAATGCTGCCAGAATTGGGCGTTTTACCGGAAAGACTAATGCGACGCAAATTTCAACATCTGCTGGAATATCTACTGGTTCGAACGCTGGTATGCGTGGTCCAAATCATGACGGTCGATCAGTGCGGTCGCTTTGCCCGCAGTCTGGCTTGGTTGATCAACGACGTCATTCGGTTTCGCAAAGATGTGGTCGATGAGAACATTCGACACGTCTACCCGGAACTGGATCCAGCCGCGCGACGGGATATGGCCCGTGAGATGTGGTTCCATTTAATCATGATGGCGTTTGACATCATTCATGCGCCCCGAAAAATTCATCAAACGAACTGGCGCAAGTACGTATTCATTCGCGATATCAAGTTGATGTCCAGTTATCTGATTGACTATCGACCACTGATTGCCGTCTCCGGCCATTATGGAAACTTTGAAATTGCCGGTTATGTCACTGGACTGTTGGGGATGCCCAGCTACACTGTCGCACGAAAATTGGACAATCCCTGGATCGATCGGTTTGTGAACGGCTTTCGTGAGCTTAACGGCCAGTTCATCATCCAGAAGGATGGCAGCGCCGGCGAAATTCAGCAGGTTCTCGACAGCGGCGCCATTCTGACCATTCTCGGCGATCAACACGCGGGTACCAAAGGTTGCTGGATCGATTTCCTGGGTCGACCCGCCTCGTGCCATAAAGCGGTCGCTCTTTTTTCACTCGGATCGGGTGCGCCGATGATGGTCAGCTATTGCCGCCACACGGCCAAACCGCTGCACTTTGAAATCGGCTGCACGGGAGTCGCGGACCCGCTGCTCAACGGCAATGAACTGGGTGACGTCAGGAAACTGACTCAATGGTACAACGATCGGCTGGCCGACGCGATTTACGCCGAGCCGAATCAATATTGGTGGGTCCATCGCCGATGGAAGGAAAAACCGGTTCGCAAAAAAACCGTAAAGTCGAAATCAGCGGCGGCCTGAAGAGGGCAGGGGATGGTTCAGAGCCAGCGACAACAAAATTAGATCGTGCTTTCTTCCAGACGACTCGCCAAACGCTGGAACTCGGATTCAATGGATTCAATTGCGGAGACGAATGCGTCAGCTGCATCCGTTTCGACGAACTCCAATTCCGCTGCTTTTGCGGCGGCCGCCATCGCTCCGACGGCGCTGAAACTGGACTTCATCGAATGGCCACAACGTCTGGCAACAACCCAATCGCTGTGCCCGATCGCTGTTTTTGCATCGGCAATCATGTTCGGCGTTTCCTCCAAACAGGTGACACGCAGCACTTGTGCCAGTTCGCGATCGCCACCGGTAGTCGCCAATGCTTCCGCTTCATCGAAAACTGGAATCGCATCGCCATGCTTGTTATCACTCATTTTTTTTGAACTCCCGATCCTGCGTTCGACCGCATTATACAGGTCAGCCGGCTTGAACGGCTTTGACAAATGGGCGTCCATGCCAGCCTTAATGAATCGTTCATGATCGCCGCTCATGGCGTGAGCCGTCAATGCAACGACGTATTGATGCCGATCGGTCCCTGCTTCGCGTTCGCGGATTTTGCCGACAGCGGTCAATCCATCCATAATTGGCATCTGGATATCCATCAGCACGACATCGTAAGCGCCATTCTCCCAGGCCTTGAGCACTTCCACTCCGTTTTCCGCCAGTACGACCAGGTGACCTCGCTTTTCCAGCAGTCCAATCGCCACTTTCTGGTTGACTAGGCCGTCTTCGGCCAGCAGAATTCGCCGAGGCTCTATCGTGCCAGACGGAAGGACATCGATGGATTCCGTGAGATCCTGATAGATCGGTTTCATCATCGCGGTGAAACTGAACACGCTTCCCCGGCCAACAATGGATGTCGCGTAAGCCGATCCGCCCATCATCTCCGCCAAGGTTTTACAGATCGCCAGTCCCAGTCCGGTTCCGCCATGTTTGCGCGTTGTGCTGACGTCTTCCTGTTCGAATGGCTCAAACAGTTTTTCAATTTTGTTGGCAGGGATACCAGACCCCGTATCTTCGACTTCGAAGCAGATCAAATGTCGCGGATTCAACTCGGCAATTTCGGGCTGCTGCGGCGACTTTGAAAGCAGTTTCGTTTCCGCATCCAGATCGCCACGGAAAACGCGCAGCCGAACCTCGCCCTGCTCCGTAAATTTAATCGCGTTGCTGAGCAAGTTGAGCAAAATCTGGCGGATCCGCAAACCATCTCCCTCATAAGATTCGGAAACTTCAATGGCACATTTGTCGAGCAGCTTCAATCCTTTGCCTTGGGCTTGCACCCGCATCACACCAACAACTTCCGCCAGCAGCTGCTTCAGCGAAAACGGCAACGACTCCAGTTCCAGTTTGCCGGCCTCGATTTTCGAGTAGTCCAGAATGTCGTTGATCAGGCCCAGCAGGTTTTGGGCACTCCGCGTCGCCAGCTTCAAATAATCGTGTTGCTTGGAATCGAGCGGCGACATGCGCAGCAGCTCGCACATCCCCAGTACGCCATTCATGGGCGTGCGGATTTCATGGCTGATATTGGCGATGAACGAACTCTTGGCCGCGTTGGCCAATTCGGCATCGCGCCGAGCCTTTTCCAGCTTTTTGTTGGCGTCCTCGTTTTTCCGGTTCGCCAATTCAAGTTCATCGATCAATGCCGCCTGCCGCCGATTCCAATACAGCACCAGCCCGGTGCCTGTAAACAGCAGGCTCAATATTGAAACAGCGATCCACCAGAAACTCGGACTTTCGTAAAACTGGCGCCGGAAAAAATCGGTGGTGACCCACTGGGCATGAAATTCCCGGTGCTGGGCTGTTGTCATGCGCCGCAGCGTCTTGGAAATAATCTCTGCGAGCGGCGCCCAATCTTCACGTACGCCGAATCCGTTGCGATAGATAAAGTCCGACGAACCGGCAATCCGCAAATTGGTCAGCCCCTCCTGCTCTGCCACGAAAGCGACCGCTGACGCACCATCGAAATAGGCGAGAACTTCCCCGGTGGCTACCATTCGCACGCCCTCCGCCGGTCCGTTGGTTGTGACAATATCGATATCCGGATGGTTGCGCCGCAAATAGAATTCGCCGGTATAACCTTTCGGGACTGCGACCTTTTCCCCGGCCAGGTCGCTCAAAGTCAAGTCCCGCATCTCTTTCCGGTTAACAACGATTACGGCCGGGTAGACGATGTAGGGGTCGCTGACTTTGACGAATCTGCGCTCCTCCCACGGAACGATCAAAGAGACCGCATCGATTTTCTTTTCGCGCAGCATTTGAATATTTTCCGACCAATCGGCTGTTTGAATGACTTCGAATTCAATATCCAGAGTATTGGCGAAATAATTCAGGTAGCTTTGGACGATCCCTTGGAATTTTCCGTCCTTAGACCAGAACTCAAAGGGAGGGTAGTCGGGCGTCGGAGCCACTCGCACACGGGGATGAAACTTGAGCCATTGCCGCTCTTGGGCCGACAACCAGCTGAGATCGGGTTCCGCCTGAGCGACCACAGTCGCATCAACGCAACTGATCAGCAAAACAGCAATCACTGCAATCAGGATTCGAAACATCGCAACTCCGCTAAGGACGTTCCCCCCAGGCTGATGGGATGCGTTTGCTACAACATCAACTGATTCTACGCAGTCTGAGCGCCAAATACAAAACCCTCAAAATCATTTGATGACCAATTCGGAACCAATCAAATTGCCCGCGAATCGGAAAAGGACGGCGACAGGTATCATACGGGGTCGGGACGGGCGATGCGAACGAAAATGTCATGAAGTGAAGGTTTGATGATCTCGAAATGCGACAACCGCCGCTGGTCAACCAGTTGATGCAGAACATCCTGTGACCGGGCGACGTCGTTCAATCGAAATTCGTGAAAACGACCGTTGGATTGGATGTCGCAGATACCTGCCAATTCAGGCAAAGTCGATCCATCGGCGAATTCCACTCGAATTCGATCGGCAGGATATTCTGCCTGGATGCAATCGAGCGTTCCGTCCAGCACTTTGCGCCCATTGAAAATCATGAAGATTGTGTCGCACATTTTTTCTGCCATTTCCATATCGTGCGTCGAAAACACGATAGTCGTACCGTTTTCACGCAATTCCAGAACGGCGTCCTTTAAGGATTCGAGGTTGACCGGATCCAGGCCGCTGAACGGTTCGTCCAATATGACCAATTGCGGCCGGGCGACGACAGCGGCAATAAACTGAACCTTTTGCGCCATTCCCTTGGACAACGCATCAATTTTCATATTGGCCCATTCTGTAGCTCCCATACGATCCAGCCAACGGTCGATTTCAGGTTTGCAGTTTGCCATCCCCTTCAATCGCGCGTAATAGGTCAGGATGTCGCGAACCCGCATCCGTTTGTATAGACCTCGCTCCTCGGGCAAATAGCCCAGTCGGTCGTCCGCCGTTTTACCCTGCGATTGCCCCAACACCGAAACGGACCCGGAATCTGGCTGAAAGATTCTCAGTATCATTCTCAGCGTTGTTGTTTTTCCCGAACCATTGGGGCCAATGAATCCGTAAATTGCCCCTTCCGGAACGATCAAGTCAATCCGGTCGACAGCCGTTTTCCCACTAAATCGTTTTGTCACAGCCTGAAGTTCAATCGCGTGTTTCATTCAATTTTCATCAATCTGGCAATTCACCCTGTTTGATCTTCG
>JBGSXT010000476.1:0-6803 GCA_041751295.1 Mariniblastus sp. | reverse complement strand
GCCGCAACTTCTGACCGCAGTTCACTGGAAAGCTCATTGTCAAAGAATGCCGACAGCAGGTTTTGGATTTCAATACAGTTCATTTTATTGTGGTGTTCCCGTTCGCCCTACCACTTGCAATAGCTGGTTAGCAGAGTGGACTACCAGTCGTGATTATTCACGTCATTCGGATTGCTGGTCGTCAAACTTTCCTGCAGCATGCGACGGGCACGATTCAAACGGGAGGCAACGGTGCCTTCCGCAATATCCAGCGACAACGCCAGCTGGTGATAGGAAAGACTCTCGACTTCGCGCAACAAAAATACCGCTCGCAAGTCCGGATCAAGCTGAGTCAACGCCTGTTCCAGCCATTCGCGATCATCGATTTGTTTGAGCGAGCTGGCGCGTTGATCCATTGGATTGTCCAGTAACGGGAAATCGTTTCGGCTGCGTTCGGTTCGCAAAAATTGCAGGGCTTCGTTGGTGGCGACGCGGTACAGCCAAGTCGAAAATTTTGAGCGACCGGCAAACCGATCCAGTGATTTCAGCAGTTTCAAAAACACTTGCTGAGTCAAATCCTCGGCGTAATCGCGACCGACCATTCGGCACAACAAGTTAGACACGTTCTGGCTATAGGTTTCGTACAATTCCGCTTGAGCCAAGGGTTCCTGGCGTCGGCAAGCCGCAATCAAATTTGCTTCGTCTGGATCGACTTCAAAATCGGCAGGCGTTCTCAGCGAAACGTACTCTTTTTCAGCAACTTGCGTTTGGCCGAACGGACACGAACTTGTATTGACAGACACGAGATGCTTTCGATGTTGGGCTTCAAATTCAAACCAGGAATAGCCTTCAAAGTGCAAACGGCGCGCCAAAAAAGGAAGCACATGAATTCCGCAGGCTGAAAATCTTTCTTTTGGTGGATCTGACAGGGAAAACAATCTGGAGATGGACTCGGGTGAGTTCCCCACATCGAACAAAAATGCGCAAAACCCGCGCGCCCGCCTTTTCGTACACCAACCGCGCGGTTGCGATTGAGATTGGAGACTGCCCTACAATTCAAGCGGTCGGTTGCCGCCGGATGCTGTTCGACGCAGGCTGTTCCCGGAACCCTCAAACAGCACGTGACTTTGCCATCAATCGTGAATAACCGTGTTTAACGTTTCGCAAAAATCGGTAGGTCGAATTGACCACTGTCGGAACGAAATTCTTTGAAACGCATCGGATGTTCATCAGCGGTTGCGGTACCGCGCCCCAATAGGGTTTATATGGCTCACTGCCGCGCAGAAAATCAAACACACGAAAACCATTGTCGATTGCTTTCCGAACCGCGTAGGTAAAAAGTAAATGCCCTGGTTCCATTTTCATGGCGTCCACACGAACGCCGGATTGGTAGAGTTGCGGGCCGGTGTCACCGAGCAGATAGAGTTGGGCAACAATTGGATTGCCATTCCAATACGCCACCAGTATTTCTGCCCGATCTTTTCCGCAAAGCGATTTAATCGCGGTTCTCAGAAATGACTCAAATCGCTGGTCACTGAAAACGCCCGGTTCCCCTTTGCTGACGAATCGCACCTGATGCAGTTCCACCAGAATATCAAAGGCACTTCCAAAATCCAGCGCGTCACGCGTCGAGCAGACCATGACATCGCCGTTTTCCAACCGCTTCACTGCATTTTTTACTTTTCGACGCAGCGAATGTTTGGCGCTGCCAACGAATTGATCCCATGTCTCCGGGATATCCAGAATCCAGGTTGGTTCCAGTTCTCCCTCGTACCGCCAAAACGAATTACCCAGTTGCTCACAAATCAAGTTGTCCTGCGCTTCGCCACACACGCCATCAAGTTCAACCATCGAAATGGACTTTGACTCATTGATGTCGTTGGCGATTTCGGAAACAAAGTCATCCCGGTGCGCGGACAACGCAATGATTTCCGCGTAATCGCTGCAAGTGCTGCCACTCCCGAGGAATCTCAGCCGCTTTTGACCAAGCCAGTGATCAACAAAAAAGGGAGCAATACCGACAATCTTGCCGCCACGTTCATAGCAGTAAATGCTCAGTTCGCAGCCATCGCCAAAACTCTTCCACCAGGCAAAATTCCAGTCGAAGCTGCGTAGCGGTTCAGTGGTCAATTCGTTCCACGCTGGTTCGAGCGCAACGAATTGGTCGGTTGTCGTTATTTTGTTCAGTTTCATTTTCGTACGGGACGGCTCGCAAACACGGCAATCACCACAACACAATTGACGGATACATGACGAAATCGAGGCGCTTTCCAGTTAGAGCCTGCCCCTTATTGGGAAAGGCTCTCAATTCCGGCGACGGGGCGACGAGCAAGAACGCCGTAAAAACATAGGTCACTGGCCGGGCGAAAACATCACTTAATTTGACAGCTCGATTTTCAATCAGACGTTCTGGCGATATTTACAGTTGCTCGCAAAAGACCGTGATAGGTGCCCGTCGGCTCAATAATCGCTGAAATTATTGGCCTGCCCGTTTCCGGTTCGTGACGTTGATATTTTCCAACAGGAGAATCAGTAGATGTTGTCTTTTCCAAACGACACTTTCCATGAAATCTGCATTTTGACGTTGGCACGCAATACGCTGAAGTAGAGTTGACTGTTACCGTATGAATGGAAATCCATGTTCCAGCAGTTTGCCGAATTAAAACCGGTTGCGAAACACGCCACGGCCAGGATTGGTCAAAAGCACTTTCGTGTTTCGGAAACGGATCTGCCAACAAACTCTTTTTCCGGGCGCTTAGTTCGGACTGCGGAGGAACTGGAGCAGCTGGTTCAGCCCTGGAACCGGCTGTTGGAGACATCGGTTCGCACCAACCCGTTCTTCGATCCGGACTTCCTGATTCCGGCGGTTGCGCATCTGGGCGGTGAAAACCTGTCAGTCCTGGTCGTTGAGGCGCCGCAAAGGGTTAACGCCAACGCACCACCCGTCATCTGCGCACTGTTCCCGGTCGTGAAAAAACGGATTTACGGATTGCCATTCAAGTGTCTGGAAATCTGGATCCACGACCTGTGCCTTGACTGTACGCCACTGATTCGTCGCGATTGTGCTGCGGAGGTGCTGGAATTCATTTTCAACTTTATCGGCGAGGATCTTGGAGCCAGCCTGTTCAGCATGAACACGATTATAGGCGAAGGTCCACTTGCCAATCTCCTTTCCGACAGTTTCTACCGAAATCCAAGGGCCGTTTTCCACCGGGATGAATTCACGCGATCATGTTTCAAACCGATGGAAGATGCTGATACGTTCATCAACACAAATGTGGCCAAAAACACCCGCAAGGGGTCACAACGGTTGCGCCGCAAACTTGCCAGTCAAGGCAGCGTCCAAACCACTTTTCTTCAGCATTTCGATCGTTCGTGGGTTGATGAGTTTCTGACTCTGGAGGCGGCAGGCTGGAAAGGCGTCAACGGTACGGCGCTGACGTCCAAGCCATCCACCAGGCATTTCTTCCAGGCAATGTCGGAGCGGATGCTGGAAAACAGAAAAATGGTGATCGCCCGGACGACTCTCGACAACAGACCCATCGCGATGTTTTGCGACTTGCATTGGGCGACTCAAGGTGTCCATTTCAAAACCACCTTCGATGAAACTCTGAAAGAGTATTCGCCAGGGCTGTTCGCGGAATTGGACAACATCCATCGACTGCATGAATCTGGTCTTCGATTCGTGGATTCCTGTGCTGACCCCGACCATTCGATGATCAACCGTGTCTGGCCGGACCGAGTCCGATTTCAAAGTCTCGTGGTCGCACTCCGCGGCCCGGTTTCGCAGGCAGCGGTGTCGGCGATGCCCTTGATTCAACAAACCTGGAAATTTTTCAAACCTAAAAGGTAAGATCCAATGATTCAGAAACTCCCGACAACACTTGAATTCACTAAGGTTGGCTGTGGCAAATGTGGCAGCAACCGCAAATCGCAAAATTCAAACAAACTGTTGTCCCATTTGGACAAGAATGTTTTTGCCAACAACTTTAATCGTCGACCATTCAAAATCGGCCATAACCTTTCTGAACATCCGCTGTTTTCCCTGCCGTCACTGATCGAATTGTCCCAGGAATTGCCCGCCGATCGCGTCGAATACAACGCTGGTGATCTGCCGGTAACCCAGGACCCCAACCAAACACCACAGAATGGTTTGTCGATTGCGGAAACGATTGAGCGCATTGAAAACTGCAAATCATGGATGGTGCTGAAAAATGTCGAGAACAGTCTGCCCTACCGGCAGCTTTTGGACGATTGCCTGGCAGAAGTCAAACCGTTCGCCGAACTCGCCTCCCAAGGCATGACGCACAAACAGGGCTTCATCTTCATTTCGTCACCAGGCTCAATGACACCCTTTCACATTGATCCGGAAAACAATTTCCTGCTTCAAATTCGTGGAACCAAAAAAGTCTGGATGTTTGGGCAAAACGATCGCGAAGTTCTGGGCGAACAGCAGATCGAGGAATTCTTTTCGGGTGCCCATCGCAATATGGAGTTCAAACAGCAATTCCAGAGCCGTGGTCAGGAGTTTGACCTGATTCCTGGCGAAGGCCTGCACTTTCCCGTCGTCGCTCCGCACTATGTCGAGAATGGACCCAGCGTGTCGGTCTCCTTCAGCATTACTTTCCAAACTGAAGATTCTGCCGACCGTCAGACGTTGCATCGGTTCAACCGCCAATTGAGAAAACTAGGAATTACGCCATCGAATGTCGGAGATCATCCCGCAACTGATTCCCGCAAACTGGCGTTTCTGAGATTCATGAAAAAGGCAAAAGGTCTCGTCAAAAAGTCCAAGGATTAGCTTGGATTTGCCCGGTTGCAGGATGCCAACGGGTGCGAGCCGCCGATTGGATCTTCAGGCCATCCATTAAAAAAAGGTGATGCTGGGACGATGCTGGCATCTTTCAGGCCGCTCCGTCGCACTCTGCGAGGCGAGAGACATTCTTATCACCGATTGCAAAAAAATAACCGGCTCAAAATCTATGTCCCTAAGCCGCCGTGGGCCAGATCGCACGAGTCGCGGCTGTCGAATTCCATTGTCTAGTTGTCGGCGTTCAAACCGGCGAATAATTGTTTGCATTCAAATTGCCTAGTCTCGTTTTTGGCTCCTGACCCCTTTTCGTCATTGACCCCTTTTCGTCATGGCCCCTTTTCGTCATCCCTTTTCGTCACTCCTTTTCGTCATGACCCCTTTTCGTCACTCAGAACAAAGTGGAAACACGGAACAAATGGACGGGCGATCAAAAGTTCATTGGCGAATAATTCTGGCAGTTGAACAACTCGAAATTGGCTCTTTTTGTCAGGAATCATTCCCGAATGGCGTGATACTATTCGAAATACTTTCGGGTAGGTGGCCACACAACGATGTTTTGAATTCGTCGTTTTCGCCAGATAGGCTGGCAGACTGCAAAGAGATTCGCTTTCGGATTCCAAAGGACCAGCGTTTTCCGATCGGTGAGGATTTGTCGGCAATCATTGAAGTCTGCCTTGATCCTGTTCCAGAGAAATGATATCAGGACGGCAATCAATTGGCGGCGGAACTGCACCGGTTCCGGAACCATCAACCACTGCTTCAGACAACCAACGACAGTATCCGGAATCGAGTTCTCAAGTGGTCACGCCGCCATCCGCGACTTTCATCCGCCTCGACCATTCTCGCCGCCTGTTCGCTGGTCATTCTCGTGACAACACTGGCGCTGTGGACGGTCAGTTCCCAATTGAACAGACTCCATGCCGTCAGCGAGAGTGAGCGACATCTTGAATTGTCGGATTCAATCCGTCCCGCGTTAGCGACTGCCCAGGGTTTACACGATGGTTCGTTTTTTGAACAGGCGATTGGTGAAGCAGAGACCGTGATCCGGACGAATTCGTGGCAGGACGTGGAGTCGCTGCAATCGCGTCGATATTTTGGGCTGCTCGATCAACACGCGGCCGCTGCCGAATCGATCGCCGCTGCCGAACTGCATTTCTGGCTGGCCGAAATTCAACGGAAACCTGATTTGAATGTTGCTGACCTGTCGTCATTGACTTCGGCGGCTGAACACAACCGATTAGCGGCGATACTTTGGCCCCCGCAGCAAACCAGTTTCGCCATCGAAAAACAGAAACAGCTGATTCAGGCAGCACTTGATCGGGTTGAAATCGAAATCGATAGCCCGCCAACAACTGGGCAATCGGATAACCGTCCGGACCAGCTGCTGTCGGCCTGTTTGCAGCAGGGCGATCCGCTGCGAAAAGAAAATCTATATCGAAAACTGGCAGAACAGGATCCGGATGATTTCCTGACGTGGTTGTTGCTCGGCAACGCCTGCGCCGCTCAGGGAAAATTCGAACAAGCGGAAGCCTACTTCACTGTCAGTGGTTCGATTGATTCCCAATCCAATTTGCCGGCGTTGTATCGAGGCATGATGCGCATAGAACAGGGGAATCTTGAATTGGCTTTGGAAGATTTTGAAAAGGCGAATCAACTCAGTCCGGACGATGTCACAACACTGTTGAACCACGCGCTGGCACTGGGCAAGAAACGCGAATTTGCGAAAACACTTGCCAACTACGATCGCGCCATTGAGTTGGGTGCGACACAAACCAGAGTCTGGTTTCTTCGCAGCCGATATTACCCGTGGCGTGCAGAAAATCAGTACCAGGCCAGCCGAAGCAATCGAGGATTTTCAAGCTGCGTTGCGTTTCGAGACTGGGAAATGCCACATCCGCGATTGCTGACGCGGAGGCGGTTCTGCGAATGGATCAATCTGCCGACACTCAATATCGCGTGGCGGGAATCTATGCCCAACTGTCCAAATCAATACCGGGTCACGCGAAAACGG
>JBGSXT010000475.1:0-2733 GCA_041751295.1 Mariniblastus sp. | reverse complement strand
TTTTCGAACCGGCCGGGTCATCCGCTATCAAATTAAGGTCGGAGAAATCCGCAAGTTGAAATAGGCTAAAACTGGTGTCGCTGCGACATTCCAACCAATATGGCGGTAACACAAACTGATCGCGGGAAAGTACGTTGCTGTTTTTTTAGTTTCAACGTGTTAGAATCCGGCCGGCAAATCGCAGAATTCAAGAGAATCGAAGTTGCGATAGCAAATGTTTCCGGCCGACCGGGGAGTCCTGCATTCGGTTCCGACCAGGCATCTGGAAATAATTTTATGGAATCGTTTTTGTATTGGCTGCTACATCCTTCGACGCTGCTGGCGATTGCCCACGAACTGATCGTCCTGGCCGTGATGGTCAGGGTCATCATGAAGCGTCCAGCGACGGGGGTTGCTCTGGCATGGTTGTTGATCGTGGCGCTGTTGCCTGCGCTCGGAGTTCTGTTGTACCTGTTGATCGGTGAGCGAAGAATTGGCGGGCGTCGCGCGATGCGGATTGCCAATCTGAACAAAAGTTTCAAGGAAATTGGCGACGCCGCGATTCGTGATCGACTGACCAACATCGATTGGGATCGCCATCCGGTCGCAGCTCGCGGAATGGACAGAATCGGTCGTTCCACGATCGGCAGCCCGACGGTTTGCGGTAGCCGTTTCGAGTTGATTTCCGACACGCAGGAAATCCTGCATGCCATTGCCCGTGACATCGATTCAGCGCAGCACAGCATATTGATGGAATTCTATATTTGGAGTGCCGGGGGGACGGCGGACGACGTTTTGGAGGCGCTGATTCGAGCGGCCCAGCGTGGTGTTCGATGTCGTTTGTTGATCGACGCTCTGGGTGCCCGTCCGTGGTGGAAGGGAAAACAGCCCAAGCGGTTGCGCAAGGCAGGTGTCGAAGTACGACAGGCATTGCCGGTCGGTCTGTTTTGCACATTCATCGGTCGAACAGATCTTCGTCTACACCGCAAGATCGTCGTGATTGACGGCGAATTCGCCTGGACAGGCAGCATGAATCTGGTGGACCCCCGATTCTTCAAACAGGATTCCGGCGTTGGCCAATGGGTCGATGCGATGGTTCGGATTCAAGGTGCCGCCGTAGCTCCGCTGGCAGCGACGATGCTTGGCGATTGGATGTTGGAAACGGGGGAATCGCTTCACGACTTGATCGAAAGTGCCCGAGTTCGATTCATTGAACCCGATGGACCCGTGGATCTGCAGGTCATCCCGTCAGGACCGGGCGAGGCCGCTGACGCTCTGCTGCAAATGCTGCTGGCACTCATCAACGCAGCACAGTCAGAATTGATTATGACAACACCCTACTTCGTACCGGACGAATCTCTGCTGCGTGCGGTTCGTGGTGCGGCGGGACGTGACGTGCGGGTATCGCTGATCATGCCGGAAAAAGTCGACTCGCTACTAACTCGCTATGCGAGCCGATCGTATTACGACGAATTGCTTGATATTGGAGTGCGCATTTATTTGTGTCGGGGGGGTCTGCTACACACAAAATCGATCATGGTCGATGGTGAGATGTCGATGTTTGGAACCGTGAACCTGGACATGCGAAGCCTTTGGCTGAATTACGAAGTCGCACTGTTTGTCTATGACAGAGAATTTGCAATGGAACTCCAAACACTGCAACAGTCGTACATCGCTGATGCAGACAGGCTGGATAATGGAAGTTGGAACCGGCGGTCGTATCCACAACGGTTTCTCGAAAACACATTCCGGCTTGCCAGTCCACTGTTGTAATTAGCGACATTCGATTGAATTCTTGAAGACGCCGCGATGCGATTACTTGACACAAACGCATTTTTTCGCAGCCCATAACCGCGCTCACGCCGTTCGAACAATGGGACCGCTTGACTCAATCCTGGAGAAACGCATCCGGCCAGCAGATGCGTGCTGATCACAAACGCCAGTCCGGAAAAAGCCTTTTAAGTACTGTTCAAACAGGTTGAATAAAGCTATGTTGATGCGCACTACTCTGGTTCCCGTTTCGGGGCGAGTCTGGTTCCCTTTTCGGGGCGAGTCAATTGCAAATTTAACTCCGACTGAGATAGCTTTGCATTAAGAGCAACCAGTGAACTGACCGAATTCATCAGGTCAGAAAACTACCAATGGTTTGCTCGTTAATCATCCAAAAAATTTAGCATGTTTACGTGTTATCTGATTTAGAATCCATTACTTTAAGGACTTTCCGATGAATTATCGATCGATCTGGCCTGTCGCGGCCGTTGCATGTTTGTGGCTGGGCAGTTTTTCAGCTCCGTTGGTAATCGGCCAGGAAGATGCGGTCGATGCTGAGATACGTGCTGTGTCCGAAACAGCAGCAGCTGCATTCAACTCGGGCAAGGCCGATGAAATGGCGGCACTATTTCTGGCCATGGGAGAATTCATTGACGAAGAGGGGACTGTTTATCAAGGTCAACAGGAAATCAAGGAATTGTTCTCCACGTTCTTTGAGAGGTTTCCCGGAACCAAAATGGTAAACGAAATTGATTCGATCCGGCTGGTGGGTCCAGTTGCCATTCAGGAAGGCACACGGACGACGACAACTCAAGACGGTGCAAACACAGCCCGGATTCGTTATATCGCGGTTTGCGCGAAAACAGACGCTGGCTGGCGTCTCGCTTCTCTGCGTGACTTTGCCGACGAGTCGATCCCCACTGCCGGCGAAATGTTGCAGCCGTTGGAATGGTTGATTGGCGATTGGATCAACGAGGGCGCCGA
>JBGSXT010000474.1:0-3085 GCA_041751295.1 Mariniblastus sp. | reverse complement strand
GGATGGTTGAAGTTGAATGCCAGACCAGTCCACCGGGGGCCAGTCCTGTGTCGAGCCAGAGGTGACAGATCGCTGTACGGATCGGCTCGAAGTCGCTGTCACGTGGTATCGGATGGGGCTGGCGACCGCGCCACATCCATTTTGAGAAAAACGAGCTGGCCCACAAATTTCCAGTTTCAAATCCATTGCAATTGGCGGTGCCGTTACGATTGGGCGCGCACCAATTGTCAGGACCGAAACAATTGCCACGTTCCGAAAACCCGCTAGAGAGAATTCCTGATCCGCCAGAACGAATTCTTGACCCGCCAAATAGTTTTCTTGATCCGCCAGATAGTTTTCTTGACCCAGCAAACAGTTTTCTTGTCACGCCAGAAAGAATTCTTCCTTAAGCGGAAAGAATTCTTCCCCAAGCGGAACGAATCCTTGGTCCCCGGGATCCAATAACTGGTCCAGCAGACGAATGACTGATCCAGTGGACGGAATATTAGAAGAGTTACGTCGTCTGCTGAAAGAAATATGACTCCTGCTTCATTCCGCAACCGATTCCGTTGGTCAAGGAAACTGTTCCGTTCAGGAAAGAAATGACGCCACGGGGCTGATAAATTGTTCGGCTCAGGAAAGAAATGACCTGCCGGACCCGGTAAACTGTTCCGTTCAGACTGAACGGGATGCGTCTAGTGGAAAGTGATTATTCAATCCGTTCCGGAATTGATGTCGGATCCATTTGCGACACCTGTCCTCGATCGACTCGCCGCAAATTCGCTATCAATGAATACATGCGCTGGACCGACACTCGCAAGGGACGCTATAATTGTACAAAACCCATTGTCGATGTTGGATATCTGACATGTTTCGATTCTCAATCCGCCAAATTCTGTTGACGACCGCATTGGTGGCGATGTTTCTTGCGTGGCACTCGTCGATCGTCAACCGGCCAGTGGAGTATACTCATGTTGAGTCATTCGTGAGTGACTTCTCAAGTACCACAACGCAACGGGCGTCGGACCCGGAATTGATTGATGATTTACTAAAGAGCCAGTGCTGGTTCTTGAGAATGTTTGATCTCTAATTTTGATTCGCCTCCGGAATCGTCGGACGATTACCGATTTTTTGCGTCGTCGCCGGGCGATGGCGAAAGTACCTGATTTTGTTAGTCCAATGATTCTACCCAAACCAGAATCGCCGCGGCGCATTGGATGCCTGATCGCTTTGATCCTTTTTTCCGCATATTCAGCGGCCATGCTATACACAACCTCGTCCGGCCCTTGGCAATTTTTTGCTGCGTTTGGAACACTGGCGTTTGCGTCAATATTTCTCCGAGTCGGATGGTTCGTCCCGTTTGCGATTGCAGGGGCGTACTTTGGGATGTTGTCTGACGTACGCGTCAAACACGGGCCGATTGAATCCCAGATGGAACAGACAGTAACGTCAATTGTTGCCGGAACAATTTTTGGATTCGTAATTGGTGCGGTGATCGATACGTTTCGGTATTGGAATCCCGAGCCGAACAACGCCGACGAACCACCAGTCGAATCGGATGGCGAATAAAAAAACCGACACTTATCGCTCATTTCTTTCGAAACGCGACCCGGCGGTGCTAATAGTTGGCAAAATCAAAAAACGGCAGGCCGTCCGCGACTCCGCACATCCGACCGAAATTGCGGGAATCAATCGCGCGGTTGATGCTTTGCGCGGAACCGTCGGCGCGGACGATGTTGACGACGTCCGGATGAGCGGAACCAAACTGAATCCAGCCCGAGTCGGTCGCGGTACCTAAAACACTGTCCCCTATATGGTAAAGATCAGCCCGACCCACGGCGATGCCTCCCATCGCCAGGCTGTATCGTCGATCGGATACTGGATTGATGTTACCCAACGATTCACCAAACAACACGACGTTGGACGCACCGTCGACAATCCCTTCGACACTGTCCGATTGCCGCGAACGCATTGGTCCGTGATAGCCAACCCAGCCGAGATTGATCAAGCCCTGAGTTGGAGTTGTGGTAACACCTATGGCGCCGATATTACCGACGTAATTGGTTATCGATATTTCATTTATGCCATTGTCGGTTAAAAAGACCGCGCACATGCTCCCCGGATTTGTAGGGTGAGGGCCAACAAAAGCTGTGTCAGTAGGTGCCTTGGGGTCGGACGGACAGCGGAACTCAGGGATTTGAATGTCAAACGCGATGGCTCCGATACCAGGCCTTTTAACGTCGATTCCAAAAACCCAGCCAGGATAAAAATTGCCGTATCCAAAGTCAAAAATGGTTGCGTCTTTGCCGCTGAAGGCGAACGGATCGACCATATCGACTAAGTCGGAATTGCCTGTAAAATCGAGCAGTTGAACCAGCGAATAAGTGTTTTGGTAATCATTAAGATTAGACGCAACTTGCTGACAAGTGTCTGGGTTGCCAGGAATTCCCATGAACGGTGGCAGTTGGCCGTTGACGTCGTTGTAGTCCAGCGACGCCATGCCGATGTTGCGGAGATTATCCAGACAAGCGAGCCGATTGGCTTCCTCGTCCCCCCGCTGGATCACCGGTAACAACAGCCCCAGCATCAGGCTGCCACAGACGCACACCACAATCAATTCAACGAGCGTAAAACCTGTTCTCTGTACATTCATTGTCGAACTCCTTAATACGATTTGGCAATAAGAATGGTTGCCGGATGGGAAATCGTTTGGCAGTAGCGCAACAAAAGGTTACGCATTGCGAATTCCTGTGACGCCGAAAATTATAGTCGAAATCTCTGATGGATGCAAATTTTGATGAACCTGTTGTTTCTGACACTCAACAATGTGGTCTTAGTCAATTAGGGGGTCTGACCCCGCGCAAATTTGCGGCCCGTCTGAACGGTTTTCGGTTAGTCCGGGAAAACATCATCCGCCGCTGAGCAGATCAACAAACGGTGCGACATCCAACAAGTCGACTTCGCCATCCATGTTGATATCCGCTTCGGCCTGAAAATCACCCGAAGCCAACAAAGCCACGAAGGGTGATACATCGAGCAGACTGACGACTCCATCCTCGTTAATGTCGCCGATCAGCAAATCGCAGCTACTTTGATTCAGCATTAT
>JBGSXT010000473.1:0-4248 GCA_041751295.1 Mariniblastus sp. | reverse complement strand
AACGCTCGGTTGCCTTGATTACCCTGCTGGTACTTCAGTCTGTGCTGATTTCAATTCCAGGACACCAAATAGGGGGAGGTGGGACTTCCGGCGCGGGTTTTTCGAACTATGAACACGGCTGGCCATTCGTTTTTTGCACTTCGTGCCAGGTTACAACCACAAACTGGATTCCGCCCACTAGCTCAACTGGTTTCGATGCAAATGTAGCTGCCCGAAATATCTTGAGTGACTTGGACAAGTTATCACAACTGCCGCAGATCGATTTGCGATTGCGGCTTGATGAGATCGAATATTCGTCCCGTCGTTTTTGGTCAGATTTGGATCGCTGGCCAATTCCTGCACCAGGGCGGGCTTTTACCTTCAGTGTCCCGGGAATTGCAGGAAACGTCATTTTTGTTGTAACTTTGATTCTGCTGACGTTATATTTAACGGAAGTTGCAATACGAACGTACCCTCAATTCTTGCTGGTTCCTCAGAATTTTTCGTTGCGCACAATGTTTATTTGTTTGTTGTTGATCGCGATTGGTCTGGGTGTGTTCCTGAAAAAATCAAGTGATGCCCGGGTTTCAATCGATGATCTTGATCGGATATCGTCTTTTGTCGATAGCTGGCAAGATGGATTGATCACGTTTCAATGGCGGGAATTTAGCAGCAATTCTACGCGAGTTGAAAAACCGCACCAGATTCCTCTGATCCTTTCCCAACTGTGCTACAATCAATTGCAGAAAATAATGTACGTTGGTGATCGGTATCAGTCGCCGGTACAAATCGACATTACGCTTTGGAGTGGTTTTCGCCTGCCACCGTTATCTGAAGAAATTGAACTGCTTGAGCAATCCTGGATGAGAATTCAGGCCCCAGTCGAATTAAATGCCGGCCAGGCTGACTTTACAGATGAGCTTTTGGAATTCCTGAACCTTGTTGACGGAGCGAAAATCGACGAGCTGGCGCTGAATTTTCAGGATTACTTCGAACCGCCCGGCATTCGCGCGATTTGGAATGGAAAAAATGTGCCGCTGGCGGCACGGTTTGGTGATTTAACGGAGCTGAGCTTGAACTTTAGTTTCGAATTGGACACTGCGATTCAACTTCAACCGTTCCTGGATTTGCCTAAAATACAAACATTGCGACTGGAATGGATCGATGCAAATGCTGCGCAGCAGCTGGCACTTTCAAAGCTGCCGCAGGACATGCGGCTGAAAGTTGATTTGTGTTACGGCGAAATACCTCCCGAGGTCATGCAACGGCTTGGAAGCCGATTTGAGGTCGACGAACGTGATTGGGTTCACCTAGATTAAAATTGAATACGGATATAGGCCAGAGGCAATATTCGGGATCTATTTCTGGGCTCGCTGGACCAATGCAGATGGTTTACCTGGAATTGCGACGTGATCTGGATTGAATCTGGACCTTGGTCATTCGCTCGCGCATGCCGACGTCGGCCACGATGTCCGTTTCTATTTTTCGAATCTGTTGGTCCAACAGATACCCTTTGTTTGATGACGCAGATGACGATCCTGGCGACAACGCGTGCTCCATTTAATCCGGTTTTCCATTGTCCCTGAGACGGACGAACTGCCCGGCGGGAATTTCAGAGCAGCAGTTCAACGAAAAGCCGGCACGTGCATCTAACACATCTAACTTTTTCGAGGTCAAGAGCGGCAATGGACATAATGCCGCCATTCTTTTGGCGTTTTTACTGATGTGTCGGTTGACACTTGTAGCTGCAACAACGGAAAATGATTGAATAAATGTGAATGCTAAAACATTCAAAAAAACGACTCATAATTCCCGCAGAGCCCTCAAGAAAGGCGATTCCCATGAGACAGACCGTTTTCCGTTTTGCAATGTGCGTTTCAATCTTTTTGTTGCCTGGTCTGACCTCTGTCGAGGCCCAGCAATCGAATTGGGTGAATTTCAACGACGATCGATCAAGGATGAACTTTAACACTGCCGATGGTGAAGAAAAAGACATCATCGCAGGTGACGTGGATAACGATGGAGACGAAGACATTCTAATCGCCCGCAAGGTGCCCTATTCAAACCCGGGCGCGCGACCCAATTATCTGTTGATCAACGAGAACGGCATTCTGGTCGATCGCACAGCTGACTTCATACCGACGTTTGCTTCCGATCCCGACGATGCGAGGGATATTCAACTGTTTGATGCCAACAATGATGGTTGGCTGGATGTTGTCACGGTAACAACTTTTTCGGACGTGCCCCGGCTGTACATCAATCGGCGCATTGACCAAAATGGGAACTGGCGAGGCTACAGCGACATCGCCAACTGGTACTCGCCGCCGTTCCCGATCGGACCCAGATTCTGCGGTGTCGCCATCGGCGATATCAATGCCGACGGATTCGATGACTTGTTGTTCATCGACTACAGCAACAATCTGGAAAACAGGCTGTTGATCAATGACCAGGACGGCACGTTTACCGATGAAACAACTTCGCGACTTTCCTCGCAGGCTGCGGAGGCCGGATTCGGAACCAGCGGCTTCATTTCCGACTTCAATTACGACGGTTTCAATGACATTGTGATTGGAGAAGCAGGACTGTGTAAATTTCTCCGAAACGACGGCACGGGGCATTTCCTGAACACCAACCAGATTCAAACCATCACATCCACGGCGGTTTATATGATCGACAAAGCCGATTTTGACAACGACGGACGGGACGACGTGTATATCATCGATGACGGCCAGGATTACATTGTTTACAACGATGCCACCGTGGGAGGAGCAGGTGCGAACGGCAATGTGGTTACCCATACGCAATTGGTTACGAACAGCAGCTTTACCACGGGCTTTAATGGCAACCTGCATCCCTTCGATGTCGATAAAGACGGATGGATGGACATCGCCGTTTGTGATGTCGACGTAGACATTCCCGGGTGCAGTCGCACGTATACCGTTCTGCAAAACAACAACGGAATACTGAGCAATCCAAACAACGCCTTGAACGGCGGAAATGGCTTGCCCTGGAATGTGAACGGCAGCATGGATATGTGCTGGATTGACATCAATTGTGATGGCCACCAGGACATGTTTGTCGCAGACTGCGATACTTACTATATGTTTGTCAATGACGCCGAAATCGTGCTTGGCGACGTTAACCAGGACGAAGTTCTCGATTTGCTGGACGTTGCACCATTCGTCAACCTGCTAAGTGGCGGTCAGGGATGCACGCCTCTGCAAGCGGATGTCAATCAAGACGGTTTAGTCAATTTGCTTGATGTCGGCCCATTTGTTGGCCTGCTCAGCGGCAAATAACTGTCAAGCGAACTATCGAAGATTATGACAGAGGCCACCCGAATCCGGGTGGCTTTTTTGTTGGAGTGCGACACTTCGAAAACTCCTGTTCTTCCCTGTTGAAGGGGCTTTGGCTGGATTGTTCCTGTGTACTTAGGAAACGTCCTGAAACAACTTGCGTAGATCGAACTGCCAATTCAATCGTTTTTCGGGACGAATTGGCAATTCGTCCTACTCTCATCGCGGAAATTATTTCAGGACAAACCCTTAATGGCCTCGATCCGGTTTACCAAAGTAAAGATGCACCGCAATAGACAAGCCAACAATAAAAAAACCCGTTGACGATCCTGGCTGAGACCGAACAACGGGTTTCTATTAATAAGGTAGTGTGTTGTCTGATTCGAAAATCGACAACATAACTCTTAGCCAATTGCTTGAGATCATGCCTCACGGAAACTGTCGGTCATGTCACCATGACGTTCAGCCGGATGATCCGTAAACATCATCCATTAAATTTCCTTAGAAAGGAGGTGATCCAGCCGCAGGTTCCCCTACGGCTACCTTGTTACGACTTAGTCCCAATCATCGAGTTGACCTTCGGCGCTATCCTCTCTTGCGAGTTAGATTTGCGACTTCGGGCCCCCCCAACTTTCGTGGCTTGACGGGCGGTGTGTACAAGGCTCAGGAACACATTCACCGTGGCATGCTGATCCACGATTACTAGCGATTCCGGCTTCATGCAGGCGAATTTCAGCCTGCAATCCGAACTGGGCACTACTTTATGCGGTTTGCTTGCTCTCACGAGTTTGCATCGCTTTGTATAGTGCATTGTAGGACGTGTGCAGCCCTAGACATAAAGGCCATGAGGACTTGACGTCATCCCCACCTTCCCCCGGTTTAACACCGGCAGTCTCCTTAGAGTCCCCGGCATGACCCGCTGGCAACTAAGGACAAGGGTTTCGCTCGTTAAGGGACTTAACCCGACATCTCA
>JBGSXT010000472.1:0-3881 GCA_041751295.1 Mariniblastus sp. | reverse complement strand
CTGACGGCCGAGGGCAAAACGGCTCAGGCAGAGGAGTTATTCATGTCGCGCCCTCCGCTGAAGGAAAAAAACATCCTGTTTCGCAATCTGGGTGATTTGAAATTTGATAATGTGGCAGCCGACTGGGGACTCGATCACGACGGAGTCAGCATTGGTGCATCGGCAACCGATGTCGACCGGGATGGTGATCTCGATTTGATCGTCAGCCATCTGAATGAGCCGCTGGGCGTTTATCGAAACAACAGCACTAGCACAAATCGGATACTCGTGCGATTGCAGGGAAACGCCAGTAATCAACAGGGCATTGGCGCTCGGGTAACCGTGGAAACAGCGACGGGATTACAGGTCCGGCAGATCATTCCGACCCGAGGCTACGTTTCTGCGGATGAACCGCTCGCCCATTTTGGTCTAGGACAGGAGGAAAAAATCAGTCGCCTGACGGTTTCCTGGCCAAGTGGTTGCCAAGTGGAATTCACCAATCTGGCTGCAAACCGATTTTACACGATCACCGAACCCGAAACGGACGCCCGCCCGATACAATCAACAACACGGGTTGCAGGCAATCCGCGATTCACCGATCAAACGCGAAAACTGGGGCTTGTTTTTAATCATCAGGAAACACCGTTTGACGATTATGTACGCGAGCCGCTATTGCCAAACAAATTGTCCCAGCTAGGTCCTGGAATGGCCTGGGCGGATGTCAACGGCGACGATCGACTCGATTGTTTTATTGGCGGTGCGGCCGGACAAAGCGGGCAGCTTTTTGTCCAAAACGATAATCAGAGTTTTGAAGCCGTTGCAGATGGACCTTGGCAAATTGATAATGCCAGCGAAGATATGGGAGTTCTGTTCTTCGATTTTGATTCCGACGGAGATGAAGATCTGTACGTTGTCAGCGGCGGCAATGAATTTGAACCGGATGATCCCCGTTTACAGGATCGCCTGTATCTGAATTCCGGCAACGGCAAATTCCAGAAGGCCGACGATGAAATGCTGCCCGCAGACCGTCAATCGGGAAGCAGTGTCGCGGCCTGCGACTTCGACCGGGATGGCGATCTCGATTTATTCGTTGGAGCCAGAATGATTCCTGGCCGCTGGCCACTGGCACCCCGTTCCAGTTTATTGCGCAACGATGGTGATCGGCTGGTTGATATCACAGACACGGTTGCGCCCGAACTGGCGAATGTGGGTCTGATAACAGGTGTCGTCTGGTCGGATATTGATGCCGACGGCTGGAATGATCTGTTGGTAGCGCTCGAATGGGGTCCGATCACGGTTTTCCGGAATCAGCAGGGGAGTTTCCAGAACGTGACGGATAAACTTGGTCTGGCGACTGATACGGGCTGGTGGAATGGGATTGCGGCAGCCGATGTCGACGAAGATGGTGACATGGATTTTGTCGCGACCAATTTCGGGCTCAATACTAAGTATCACGCATCGCAGGAACATCCGGCCCAATTGTTTGCCCACGATTTCGATGGCAATGGGAAGCTGGATCTGGTGGAAGCGGAGTGGGAGGAAAAAACCTGCTACCCGGTTCGCGGCCGCAGCTGCAGCTCTCACGCCATGCCGTTTATTGAAGACAAGTTTGAATCGTATCATGAATTCGGACTGGCGGATCTGACCGACATCTACAGTTCGTCCGCGCTCGATGAAGCCCACCAGTTCCAGGCGAGTCGGCTGGAATCGGTGGTGATCATCAACAACGGCGATGCCGACTGGGAAATTCGAAGTCTGCCCCGCCTGGCGCAGGCTTCGCCCGGTTTTGGAGTCGTCGCCAGTGACTTCAACGCGGATGGCCACATCGATATCTATTTCGTCCAGAATTTTATGGAACCGCAACCTGAAACCGGGCAGATGGACGGTGGCCTGAGTGCGCTGCTGGAAGGGGATGGAACCGGTAATTTTCGATTTGTACCCGCAGCCGAATCAGGACTCGTCGTCCCGCAGCAGGGAATGGGGGCCACGACCGTCGATCTGAATCAGGATTCATGGCCCGATCTGGCAGTCACGACCAATAACGGTCCGGCGGCGTTTTGGGTAAACCAGCCAGACGACGGCCGTCGCTCCATCTCGGTATTTCTTGCCGGCAATCCGGGAAACCTGTCAGCCGCCGGCAGCCGCGTAACCGTTCAGACCCGAAATGATGTTTCCAAAACAGCCGAAGTTCAGGCCGGATCGGGTTATCTTTCCCAATCATCCGGAAGTCTGTTTTTTGGCATCGGCCCGGGCGATTCGCCGGAATCCATTCGCGTTCGTTGGCCAGATGGCAGCGTGACCGACCATGAAATCAACGGGCAGGAGAATTCGTTTGTCATTCCACAAAAGTGATTGCTGCCATCACAGTTCATGGTGTATCTGGTCTAGAAGCCCACCGGATCCTGGATTGCCGGTAGTTTCTGCTGCCGTGATTGCCGCAGCGGTATTTCTGTCGGGATGCAGTCAAAACGACGTGCCTGCGAGGAGCGACAATCGACCGCTGCCGGATATTATCCTGATCAGCATCGACACGTTGCGGGCCGATCATTTGGGTTGCTACGGACATGCGAACGCGCAGACTCCCAATATCGACAAGCTGGCCGCTGAAGGTACGTTGTTTGAACATGCGTTTACAACCGTTCCCATCACATTGCCGGCACATTCATCTCTGTTGACCGGACAGATTCCGCCAGTGCATGGCGTGCGGGATAACGGGACCGATCGACTGGCTGATTCCGCAGAGACACTCGCGGAGGTCCTGAGTTCGAACGGCTATCAGACTGCTGCATTCATCGGTGCCGAACCGCTCAAAAAAGATCGCGGACTGGGACAGGGGTTTGACCTCTACGACGATCCATTTGATTCGCAAAAACTCGGAAAGGACAGGTTTGCGCAACGATCGGATCGATTTGCCGAAGACGTAGCGGCCAGTGCGGCTGAATGGATTGAGTCGTGCGATTCATCTAAACCGGTCTTTGCATTCATCCATTTTTTTGATCCGCATTGGCCCTATGAAAAAACTCTGCCCGGACAACAGCAGCCTGGTTACGACGGTGAAATCGCCTATGTCGATCGGGTCATCGGACATTTTCTTCAAAGCATCGCTGCCGATCGGGATGCTTCCAACCTGCTGCTTGTGATCACATCGGATCATGGTGAGGGACTTGGCCAACACGGTGAGCAGCACCATTGCATTTTTGTTTACGATTCCACAATGCATATTCCGCTGATCATGCACGGCCCTGGACTGTCCAGTGCGCGGCGTATCGCCGATGCCTCGGGAATCATCGACATCGCGCCGACGATGCTGGATGCCGTTGGTCTCGACGGACTTGGCAACGCCGACGGCATTTCATTGGTCGACGCCATCAACAAAAAGCAATTGCCTGAGCGCGAACTCTATTTCGAAAGCCTGTACGGAAATTTCCGATTCGGGTGGGCACCTTTGCGGGGAATCCGGGCAGGATCGTTGAAGTTCATCGAGGCTCCGAAACCGGAATTGTATGACACGAATGTCGATCCTGGCGAATTGAACAACCTGTTTGAAGCCGGGAATCTGCAAGTCCAGGAATTTCGGGAATCACTCATAGACATTGGAGACGGATCGCGCGTTTCGGAAGAACTCGATGACGAGGCGATTCGCCGTCTCGCGAATCTGGGGTACGTCTCGGCTCGACCTGCCGATTCAAATAATGACCAGGATCTGGCGGACCCAAAAGACCGGATCGAGGTGTACGATCGTTTTCATTCGGCCTACCAGCTGTTCCTTCGCGGATCGCATGACGAAGCGCTCACCATTATGGAGGGTCTTGAAAAAGTGATGTCGGGCAGTCCTCAGTTCTATTTTGAATGGGGATTTTTCCAGGTCGAAGCCCAGCAGTGGTCGGCGGCAATACGGTCAT
>JBGSXT010000471.1:0-1718 GCA_041751295.1 Mariniblastus sp. | reverse complement strand
TCCAGTTGTCGAGCTTTAACCGAATCGTAATTGGTGAAAAAACGAATACCGTCCGGCTCGATCCCCTTGAGCAGAACATATCGAACGGTGACGATTCCATTGTTTCCAGCTGTGGCCAAAGCCATAGCATTGGTTTCGAACCATTTCCCCGGCGCGTAATCGGTGGCCTGTTGCAACCACAATTCGAGTTGCCGGATCGGAGATTCGTCCAGATCGGTCGGGTCAATGCCCCGATCTTCATACTCTTTGCGGATCGCCTGGAAGTCCATGAGATAGGTTCAATCAGTGATGAGTGTCAGCACGACCGGGCGGTGGTCGCTGGTCTCGGCGGTGTCCGGGAAATCCCCATCGCGAACGATGACCTGGCAATTCCAATCAGCGTCTTTGGCCGGTCCGGCAACAAACATGAAATCGAGCAAGCTGCCAGGAAAGTCGTCGACACCGTCGCCGTTCTCATCGTACCAATTGGAGTCGATCATCTCGGCTGGTCGAATCCATTTCCAAACGTTGTCGCGCATGAATTCGGTAAACGCTTCGTTCCCTTTGTCGGTCGCAAATACGTAATCGAAATTGAAGTCTCCAATGCAGAACGTAGGCAGCGTTTGCTGCCGGCCCCACTCCTGCAGGCCCACAGCTTGCTGTTCGCGAAATTTGTCATCACCTCGGGCCAAGTGGTTGAGCACGACTTGAAATTCGACTTCGGAACTGAGTTGTTTGAAACGGGCCAATAAAGGGCTGCGCATGGCACGATCGGGACGGTTCAGTTGAATCCCGGCGACTTCATCGATTTCGTTCCAGCCCAGCAATTCCAGCTGATCCGTGTCATAAATCAATTGCAGATGATCGTTGTGTTTGTGCGTCCCCCGGATGGATTTGAATGAATCTCCGAGAGCCTGTTGATAGACATCGAACGCCTTGCCATCGACTTCGGAGAGTCCGTAAATGGTGTGCCCGGAAAGTCCTTTCAGTTGTTCCGCAAGGACCTGGACATCGCCCCCATCCGACTCTACGTTCCAGGCCAACATGCTGAGTTTGCTCAATCGAGGATTTGAACCAGTCGGCGGGGTTTGGCTGATCGGTTCCACATCCGCCCAAATGTTCAGTTTCTTTTCCCTGGCAGCATTTTCCAATTGTGCCAGGCTGACGTCCGTAGAGTATTGGGAAAAATGCCGGGCGAATCCGTTCTCGATCAAAAAGCTGTTGACGTCTAAGCCGTCGCGGTTGATGAACGCCAAAGTTCGGCCCCGGCCATCTTTGCCGGTGGAAAGCAGCTGCACTGTCTTATCAAAAATCAGATCGGCCAGAGCCTGTCTTGCCAGTTCACTGTGGGGCTCGGTTCCTTCCGGCGCATCGACGGATTCCAGACGAACCGTAAGTGTGTCGCCATTGTCGGTGGTCACTTCAATCGTATCGCCATCTTCAACTCGAGTGACGTGGGCCGTCGATTCGGCGACAATGGGCTTGCCAAACAACGTGCGTCCCGATGCGAGTGGGCCACCCGATTGCGATACGGGCGCACGCCCGCTTTCGCATCCCGCGAGTCCTCCCAAGAACAACAATAGGTACAAATGGGCAATTCGAACGTTATGTCTGGTCATTGAGTTTCTCGGCCATGCGATGGAATCATGGATAGGCTGACGCATGGAGTTTGTGTTGTCAACGGAATCACATCGTCCAAACCAGTAGAAAAGCCCACTAGCGAACCGTTCAAGCGATTC
>JBGSXT010000470.1:0-2646 GCA_041751295.1 Mariniblastus sp. | reverse complement strand
CCGACAAGGATCTGGCCGACCTGATCGACGATGAGCTGAAAGTGTTGGCAGTGGGTTTTGATTTTTTCAGTCAGCTGACTGATTTTTTCCCGGGTAGCAGATTGGTCGGTCATTTCGTTTCCTGAAAATGGGGTATGTGAAACATTGGATGGTCGGTCAGGTTCAATGCAAGACGTGTGCCAATTGTTCAATATGCTAGAATCCTGAAGGCCATTATCGGTTTTTTCGCGACCGGTCGTTTGTCCTGAGGACGCCTGGCCGAATTGTGGAATTTTGCCACACCATTCTCAATCAGCATGAAACTGGCCTTGAAAATCGTCGTCATTTGCCTGATCGCCATGATTTTAATTACGGCGTTTTCAATCTGGTTGATCGCGCAACGGGAATTTGATCTCGTCAAGGAACAGCATCAGTCGGATGCCGCACGACTGGGCAATATGATTCGCGAATCGGTTGATTTAGTGTACCAAAAAGAGGGTCAACAGGGGATCGTTCAAGCAATCAAGACGCGAACCGTTAATACGGGAATGCTGACCTACCGCTGGGTCTGGTTCGATGTTTCTGTCAACGACCCCAATTACCCGACCGCTTCCGTAGATTCGCTCGACGAAATTCTTGCGGGAAAAATGGATTCGGTCATGTCGACGGGAGATGGCCCCAAAAATATGCACACTTACTTTCCGCTCGATGTCAACGACGACAAAGGTGCCACTCGAAAGGGTGCCATCGAAATTTCCGGTTCCTTGGAAAGTGCTGAACAGGAAGCCTGGCGGACGATCAAAACGGGTATGTTCGCGATCGCCGCCATGTCACTGCTCTGTACCGCGATTGTGAGTTGGGCCGGAATTCGTATGGTTGGACGTCCACTTTCGTCGCTGATCGAACACACCAGACGGATTGGAGATGGCGATTATAATCATCCGCTACATTTATATGGGCACGGTGAGTTTGGTGAACTGGCAACAGCATTGAACAGTATGTCCCAAAAAATTGCGGATCAGCAGCAACGAATTGAAAAAGAGTCAGCGGCCCGAATCGCGACAATGGAACAGCTTCGGCATGCTGATCGGCTGAAGACCGTTGGTCGACTGGCGGCCGGAATTGCCCACGAGTTGGGCACGCCGCTGAACGTGGTCTCGGGCCGGGCGGGTTTGATTCGCAGCGGCAAACTTGACACCCGCGAGCTGGAAGAAAGTGCTGCCGCCATCCAATCGGAATCGAATCGAATTGCCGGAATCGTGCGACAGTTGATGGACTTCGCCAGGCACAATCCGCCTCGAAAATCAGCGGTTGATCTTCGAATCTTAATCGAACGGACCATAGGTCTGTTGAAAACTCTGTCCGAAAAAAACAGGGTTTTGATCGAATTACAATTCGAACTGAACAAACCGTTCACGGCTTACGTCGATGAATCGCAAATACAGCAGGTGTTGACCAATGTGATCGTCAACGCCATCCAGGCCATGCCTGATGGCGGTCCACTCAAAATTAGGATCGAAAACAGGGAGCTGTCAACAGGCAGCGATGAAATGGCAGGATTTGTACAGATCGATATTCAGGATAGTGGTGTCGGGATGGATGCAGAGACCCGCTCGCAGGTCTTCGAGCCGTTTTTTACAACGAAGGAGACCGGACAGGGTACCGGTCTCGGCCTGTCCATTGCCCAAGGCATCGTTGAAGAGCATGGTGGTCGCATCGAGATCGAAAGCACCCCGGGTGAAGGCACGACGTTCCGCGTACTACTGCCCAAAGCCGAAAAAAACAGTTCCAATCAGGAACCAGCGTGATCGCGAGACCAATGCGGAGTAACCGTTCGCGACGTTGGGGCCTGACGCAATTCAAAGGAAAGATCACTTGCAGCAAACCGATGAAAAACCGCTTGTCCTGATCGTCGAAGACGAACGGAGCATGGGCGAGATGTTGATGACTGACTTTCGATTGCGTGGCACTGATTCGCAATGGTGTTCGGGCGCGGACGAGGCGATGCGTGCGTTGCGACAGAAAGACTACGATGTCGTGCTGACCGACATCAACATGCCGGGAACGTCGGGTTTGAAACTATGCGATTTCATCACACATGATTACCCGGACATTCCGGTGATCGTCATGACCGCCTTCGGAAGTCTGGACACTGCCGTTTCTGCGATCCGGGCTGGGGCCTACGACTTTGTCACCAAGCCGGTGGAAATGGAGCTGCTGGCGTTGACCATCAATCGAGCGATCAAACAGCGGCGGATGCAATCGCAAATCAAGCAGCTCGCTGAACGGGTGACAATGCCCCAGCGGTACGGCGATCTAATCGGGGACAGCCCAGCGATGCTCGATCTCTACGACCAGCTGGACCGGATCGCCGATTCCGAGACTTCGATTCTGTTGACGGGTGAAAGTGGAACGGGCAAAGAGTTGGTTGCCCGGACGCTCCATCAAAAAAGCCGCCGTCATAGCCAGGCGTTTGTGGCGGTCAATTGCGGCGCGCTGCCAGAAGCATTGCTGGAAAGCGAGCTGTTTGGCCATGTCAAAGGTGCCTTCACGGATGCCAGGGCGGATCGCAAGGGCCTGTTTCTCGAAGCCGACGGCGGCACGCTGTTCCTCGACGAAATCGGTGAAATGCCAATGTCGATGCAAGTCAAGTTGTTGCGCGTGATC
>JBGSXT010000469.1:0-9993 GCA_041751295.1 Mariniblastus sp. | reverse complement strand
CGTGGTGTCATGTGGAGCACCGTCGCTCCGACGATTTTTTCACCGTGATAGATCGCCCAATGGATGGGCGCTGCACCGCGATATTTCGGCAGCAGGGAACCATGCAGATTGATGCCACCCAGCCTTGATGATCGCAAACAGTTTTTGGAAAGGATTTGGCCGTAGTCGCAAACAAAAAACAGGTCCGCCTTGAAACTGGCCAGCTGCGCGACCGTATCCGCCGAGTTGCAACTGGCCGGATCGATCACCGGCAGCCCAGCCTGCAGCGCCAATTCGCGTACTGGATTGGCGACTGTTTTTCGACGTCGGCCGGGATCATCGATGGGACGGGTCACGACGGCCACGACATCGTGTTCCGAATCCACAAGTGCGGCGAGTGTGGGGACACAAAATGGACCTGTTCCGAAAACTGCAATTCGCATATTGCCCTGATTCTGTTACCGCTGTTTCAACAATACCTGGCTTCAATCGAATTGAGCCGTTTCAGGATTTCATCATCGGAAGGAATCGCATGGGCGTTCCTTCTGCAGTTGAATTCCAACACAAATTCTTCCAATTCGGGTTCGATCTGTTTTTTTTCCGAATCGCTGACCCGATCGATAAACAAAACACCGTTAACGTGATCAACTTCATGTTGAATCGCGCGAGCCAGCAAACCACTGGCGGTCGAATCAATTTCGTTTCCCAGCAGATCGTAGGCAGAAATATGAATTTGAGCCGGACGGCTGACTTGACCATTAACGCCTGGCAGGCTCAGACAACCTTCTTCGGCAACGCCGGTCCCTTTCGGGCGACTGACGACCGGATTGATAAATACCGCTTCCTCGCCCTGCCCCTGTTCTCCGGCGATGTTGATCACAAACAGCTGCAGCGGCAAATCGACCTGGTTAGCGGCCAGGCCAATGCCGCGGGCTTGATACATCAGCTCGAACATTTCCCCAACGATCGATCTTAGCTCCCGATCGACCCGTTGGATCAATCGGGACTTGTGTCGCAAAGCAGGGTGCGGGTACAGGACGATTTCCAAATCAGAATCTCAGAATCTCGCGGGCAATGGATCAGGATTGGATCCAATATTCATTTTGTAAAATTGGAAAATGGTAATCAGAAAGGGCCTGATAAACTTGCCTGCCTTCGTCGCCCATTTTTCGCTCGTGTTATTCGTTTTGCTGATGGGAAAACTTTATCCTGTCAGCTGCGTTATAAAACAGGCTTATCTGGATTATGCCAGATATTGTGTTTCGCAAATGGGTTAACAGCGAAAAAAAGTTTTTTTGAAACAAAAATAAATCACTGATGAAGGTGGCTTGACCCGCCAATCGATGTTCAAACTTTCAGCCGTCGTGAATTTTCTTGTGAAGAATTGGATTGGTTCACGTTCGCAGCAAAAGTCAAGCGGGATTCTGAAGAAAAGAACAACCGACTGCAGACGCAAAAATTCTATCAAAAAAATTGTTCCGCTTTGCTTGACAACCGGATTCATGAACGCAGAATGTGCGATTGCGAAGTTTGAATTAGAGTGTTTGGCTGCTGGTGTAACTGAGTGATTCCAGGCAGCATGATTATATCGAAAGAGTTCTGGCACTGGATGAAGATTATTGATTGCCGGGCGATTCCGTCTGCCTCGCTGAGGCGCCATGCAACTGTTTTAAATTTTCGCAAACATCGGCCCGATTATCAGCATTGAATTGTCACCACGAGGAAGGCCGCGAACTGTCACACCTGAATTTTGGGTGGCGACAAAAGAGGGAAAACGACAGTCGACGGCGAATTTTCGTTTGTCGTGGAATGGATCATCCACACCCCAATTTTTGTGTCCGATTACAGTTTGATATGGATATTTGGTGACTGAAACATGGCTAACTCCGGAATCTTCTGCCATTTCAAAGTTCAGTTACGAACTGTCAAGCTGACCACGAGGGTCGATGCGGATGCGTTGAGCAGCTAAACGCCTGGATTGATCAGGCGTTTGGCGAGAGCGACGACATGGACTGGACGCCTGTCGTCGCTTTTTTTTGGCTCCGTTGTTGCTGATGTGATGCATGACTGCCTGATTTCATTTGGATCGAATGTTGGAAATTCTGCGGAGTATTTCCGGGATGCGGCCAGACGGCTGAGCGACAATGCGGCGGTCACATCGCTGGTTGTCAGCAACGCGATTTCGACCCGGCCAACGGGAGGCCCGCCAGGACAGTCCGATTTCCTGAACGGATGTTATCGGTTGCAGGCGTCGCTGACGATTGAGAAACTTTTTCAATGCATCCGTCAGATTGAATCCGTTTTCGGGCGTCAGCGCCGAGTGCGCTGGGGATCGCGAACGATCGATCTCGATGTTCTGTTGTTCGACGATCTGGAATTGATAACTGACCGTCTGACGATTCCACACCCGCGGATGTCGTTTCGGCGTTTTGTGCTGCAACCTGCCAGTCAGATCGCAGCGGAAATGATTCACACCACTTCTGGACGCACGATTGGGCAATTGCTGGAACACCTTGATTCGAAACCCGATCGAATCACGCTGGTTGTCGGTTCGGAACCAAGACTGGATCGGATGCCGCATAATCTCCAGCTGCACTGCCAATCCGCCGGATGGGAGTTCGAAATCATCTCAACGTTCGAATCTTTTGAATCAACAGTCGAAACAAAATTACTGGTTTTCTCAAATGAACTGCCGCACAAACTACGGCGATTGGCACGGACCTTTCCCGGCCCTACTCTTAATCTGGGGGACGCGGATGAAAAACAGGCAATCGTTGAAGTTCAAGCAGCGATCGAGGCGATGAAAGTTCTATAGTCGCGTGATATCAGGATAAAGACTATTTTTTCGTTGAAACCGGTGACCGCGAAACAATCTGAATCCTCACAAAAAAAGTGCGTCTCCACCCCATCGCGTCCACGAATGCGACTAAAATTAAAATTCACAGGATGGGCAAAAAAATGTAACATGGAAAAGGTCCGTGATTGAAGGTGCCGTTAAATAGAGCCCGCAAACCCATGAAAATTCTAGTCGCCAGCAGTGAAGTCGCTCCATTCGCGAAAACTGGCGGATTGGCAGATGTAGCTGGCGCATTACCAAAACAACTACAACAGCTTGGACATGAAGTCGTCGTGTTCATGCCAGCCTATCCCAGCATTCATCAGGTTGGTGAATCATTCGTTCCGTTGCGAGGCCAGTTTTCAGTTCCGCTGGGAGCGAGTCTGGTTTCGGGTCGATTATTAAAAGGGCGGATGCCCGCCAGCGATGTTACGGTTTACGCCGTCGAACAGAATGAATACTTCCACCGCGACGCGTTGTATGGAGAAAACGGACAGGACTATCCGGACAATTGCGAGCGGTTTGTATTCTTCTGTCGGGCGGTGATGGAAGGCATTCGGATTTTGGATTGGAGCCCCGACCTGATACACGCCAATGACTGGCAAACCGGCTTGATTCCAGCTCTCCTTAAAACGGAATTCGCCGGGACACCTGTCTATGAAAACATCGCGACGCTGTTGACGATCCACAATCTGGCCTACCAGGGAAATTTCTGGCATTGGGATATGCTGCTGACCGGGCTGGACTGGAAATACTTCAACTGGAATCAGATGGAGTTTTTTGGACAGCTGAATCTGCTGAAGACGGGTATTGTATTCGCTGACGCCATCAACACGGTCAGCCCGACCTATGCTGCCGAGATTCAAACTGAAGAACACGGCTGTGGGCTCGACGGGGTGTTGCGCAGTCGAGGCAACGTACTGTCTGGCATTCTAAACGGAATTGATGGTCACGATTGGAATCCCGCCACCGATTCGCAGCTCGCGGTTAACTACGATCTGGATTCGTGGCAGCAAGGCAAAGCGGCCTGCAAGGCTGCGTTGCAGGAAGAAGCGGGATTGCCGCAGATATCCAATATTCCTCTGATCGGAATCATCGGTCGGTTGGCTTCCCAAAAGGGCTGGTCATTGATCTTACCGGTGATGGATCAGTGGCTGCGGTATTCCGATGCACAGTGGATTGTTTTGGGAACAGGGCAACCAGAGTTTCAAGCAGCGTTGTCCGAATTGGCTTCCCAATTCCCGCAGCAGCTGGCGTTGAAACTGGGTTTTTCCAACAGGCTGGCGCATCGCATTGAATCGGCTGCGGACATTTTTTTAATGCCTAGTGAATATGAACCCTGTGGACTGAATCAACAATACAGTTTGGCCTATGGAACCGTTCCCGTTGTCCGGCAAACAGGGGGCTTGGCCGATACCGTGGTGGATGCCCGCCCGGACACGATTGGCAACGGGTCGGCCAACGGCTTCAGCTTTCGGGAATTTAAAGCTGAACATCTGGATGCGACGCTGCATCGTGCTGTGGATACGTATTTGCGTCATGCTGACATTTGGCGAAAACTGGTGGTGACCGGAATGGGTCAGGATTGGTCGTGGTCGGCAAGTGCCAGAAAATACCAACGACTTTACGAGCAGACCATTGCCCGTAAACTATCGCCGCAACGGGCAATATAGCGCGATGGCCGATCTGCGATACGACCCGATCTCAGGAATCTGGGTGGCGATTGCGCGCCGGAGACGCGATCGTCCAATGGAGTTTTTTCCGCTGGAACAGATCGTCCATCAAATTATCTGTCCGTTCTGTCGGGGCAACGAAGATGAAGCGCCACCCTCCATCGCCGCCTGGAACAAGGACGGCGGACTGCTTTCGCCCTCGGACGATCCTGCTTCATGGTCGACCCGCATTGTCCCCAATAAGTATCCGTCGTTGTCGGAGGAGGAGGGCAGTCCGCATTGCGGTCCCTACCAGTGCTCGACCATCGATGGCATGCAGGAACTGATTATTCCAACGCCCCGCCATGTCACGAGTCTGAGCGAGCTTTCGGTTCAGGAACTGGAAATCAGTCTGAAGGCGTCTCAGGAACGGATTGGCACCTTGTGTGAATTCGATGACATCCGACATCTGATGCTGTTCATGAATTGTCGGATGGATGCGGGAGCATCGCTGGAGCACATTCATTTTCAATTGATGGGTTCGCCGTTGATCAGTCCTTACATGCAACAGCGGATGGATCGAAACGACGAGAATGTACGCAATCGTGGCGAAAACCTGATTACCACTCTGTTAAATTGGGAATTGGAAAAACAGACGCGAATTCTGAAAGTGACCGAAAATTTCGTAATGTTCTGTCCGTTTGCCAGCCGCTTTTCGTTCCAAGTCTGGATTGTGCCGACCAATCCTCGGCTCCCGTGGTCCAGCCAGTTGATTGATTTCAATTCCGAATTGGCGGGACTTTGTCGAACTTACGTAAAAAAGCTGGAACAGCTGCTGGAGAATCCGGCTTACAATCTGCTGTTGAATCTGACGCCGAAATGTCAATTGCCCAATGATCATTGGTTCATTGAAATTTTTCCTCGCGTGAACCGGATGGCAGGTTACGAAATCGGAACCGATATTTGGGTCAACCCGGTTCCACCGGAAACCGCTGCTCGGCGATGGTTGGCATGAAAAGCAGCAGCAAGATTTTTTTTGACGAGTCAAATCGTAACGGTTGGATAATCTTTGGTTTGTGAACCGATTGCAGCGACCGGAACCAAGATTTGTTTTCATCCGTTTTTCAGGTTTGTCTGTACGGATGTAGGAAAATCGCTAAAACAGGGAACAGCAGAAAAAACGTGACCGTTAACCAGCCAGGGTCAGACCTGTCAGTCGACCATTTAATGCTGACCTTGCCTCAAACTCAATCCGCCGAACAATGGGTCTGGCACCCGTGAAACCTGGCGAAACGAACAAGCCCGTGAACTCTAGCGAAAAAAATCAATCAACTTCCCAGAGACATCATGCATCAACCTGACATCCGCCTGTGCCTGGTGCTGCACAATCACCAACCCGTCGGCAATTTCGATGAAGTTTTCGAAACCGCGTATCAGGACAGCTATTTGCCGTTTCTGGACGTTTTCGAGCCGTACGAACATTTGAAAATATCCCTGCACACCAGTGGACCACTGGTGACCTGGTTGTTGGTACATCATCCGGAATACATATCCCGGCTGTCGAATCTGGTGGCGCAGCATCGAATTGAAATTATTGGTGGGGCGTTTTACGAACCGATTCTGGCCATGATTCCCGGACGGGACCGACAGGGCCAGATTCGAGGTTTCTCAAAATGGCTGAAGCAAAACGTGGGCGGCAGCATCAGCGGCATGTGGATGCCCGAACGTGTCTGGGAATCGGAGTTCGCATCTGACCTGTCGAAGTCGGAAATTGCATATACCGTTTTGGACGACTATCATTTCCGCCGCGCGGGCGTCGGTCAGGAAGAATTGACGGGCTACTTTATCACCGAAAATGAAGGCTGCACATTGCGCGTGTTTCCGGGGAGTGAGAAACTGCGCTATCTGATTCCGTTTCAGGAACCTGCCGAAACGATCGAATACTGTCGAACCATCGCCCGGCAACGGCCGGGCAGCGCGATCGTGTTTGGGGACGATGGCGAAAAGTTTGGAACGTGGCCGGATACAAAGGCTCACGTCTACGAACGGGGCTGGCTTAAGAATTTCTTTGATGGGTTGACGGACAATCGTGATTGGCTGGTAACCGCAACTTTGGCCGAGGCCGTTGCCACGACCGTTTCGCGCGGGAAAGTTTTCCTGCCCGATGCCAGTTACCGCGAGATGGTGGAATGGTCGATGCCGGTGCCCAAACAGCTGGACTACGACCGGCTGGTTCACGATTACCGGCAGGACCCGGTTTGGGAACGCGTGCAGCCATTTCTGGCGGGTGGTTTCTGGCGGAACTTTAAGGTCAAGTATCCTGAATCCAACGAAATGTATGCGCGCATGATGTTTGTCAGTCGTATGCTGGAGTCCCTCGACGATCACGGTATTAAACAGGTCGCGCTGGAGCGGGCTCGAGACCATCTGTACCAGGGGCAATGCAATTGCAGTTATTGGCATGGCGCTTTTGGAGGAATCTACCTGCCGCACCTCAGAAATGCCATTTACCAACACCTGATTTTTGCCGACAACCTGCTGGAAGAGATTTTGCAACAAAAAAACCAATGGATTCAATGTACGAAAGACGATTTTGACTTCGACGGGTTCAAAGAAGTGCGGTTGGCCAATGATCAGCTGGTGGCGTGGCTCGCGCCGACCCGTGGCGGAATGATGTATGAATTAGATATTCGCGGGATCGGACATAACCTGCTGGCGACGATGCAGCGGCGACCTGAAGCATACCATGAAAAAGTCCGTCAAGGCCAGAATCAGCGCGCCGATCAGGCCGCCAGTATTCACGATCGGGTGATCTTCAAACAGGAAGGACTGGAGAACTGTTTGAGCTACGATAATCATCTGCGAAAATCACTGATCGATCATTTCTGGGAACGGGACGTTTCCCTGCATGCGATTGCGACTGGAACAGCGACCGAGCTGGGCGATTTCGTCGATGGCGTTTACGAAGCAACCATTCGCAGCAAGCTCGAACGCATTCAAGTCATGCTCCAGAGAACCGGTCAGGCATGTGGGCAATCGATTTCGATTTCGAAAGGCATTACACTTGAGGCTGGCAGCAGCCAACTGGAAATTGCGTACATGATCGAAGGACTGCCAGCCGATTTTGAATGTCATTTTGGCGTGGAGTTCAATTTTGCCGGAATGCCGGATGGGCAGGAAGACCGCTTCTTTCGATCCGGTCGAAACCAGAATCTGGGGCAACTGGGATCCATTTTGGATCTTCCGTTGGAATCGCAGATTGAACTGGTCGACGGCTGGCTGGGTCTCGTGGCATCGTTGAAATTTGACAAAGCCTGCTCGATCTGGGCTTTTCCGATTCATTCGGTCAGCCAGTCCGAATCCGGTTTTGAGCTGGTCCATCAATCAGTAGTTGTTCAGCCACACTGGATTGTCCGCGCTGACCGAAACGGTCGTTGGGTTGTGAAAATGCTGCTGTCAACCGATTTGGCTTCGGATTCCAAACAGCGTCAGTCCAATAACAGGGTCGCCGTCGCGGAAACCCATTGATTCCGAACGCAAGTTGTTTTTCGGGCGGATTCATGTTGAATTAATTTCCAACGGCACCTAACCTGACCCGATGCCTGACACTCCAATCCGTAATCCGGTCGAATCACAATTTGGCGATGAACTCGAGACCTACCAGTTTCTGACCCATCCGGATTCTGAGGTCAGCCTGTTTCATCAGGTGTTTTCGATCGATCTGCGGTCGTTGGCCGCCTTGCGAGTCGTGATTGGTCTGATCCTGATCATCTATGTTTTGGGTGAGTTTCCCAACATCAAGTTACTGTATTCTGACCAGGGTATATTGAGCCAAGCGGTCAATCGTCAGCTGATCGGCGGGGGCTATTGGTCGCTGTACTGGATCAATGGAACGGACAAATTTGCTCAGGTTCTGTTGATCGCAACGGCCCTCGCCGCAGGTGCGTTTGTTCTGGGGTTCAAGACCCGGCTGATGAATCTGATCTGTCTGGTATTGCTGTGGAGTTTACAGGTCCGCAACCCGCTGGTCCTAACCGGCGGAGACGTGCTATTGCGGATGCTGTTTTTCTGGTCGCTTTTTCTGCCGACCAACGCGATTTGGTCGATCGATGCCATTCGAACCGAAGAACGACCAACGCGCTGGGTGGTTTCCTCGGTAGCCACGCTCGCGATCATGTTGCAAATCGTTTTCATGTATTTTTTTACTGGTCTGGCCAAACTGAATCCGTTCTGGATTTCCGGAGACGCAATCGAATATGCGATGAACCTGGAAATGAGCGTCAAGCCGCTGGGCACATGGTTATTATCCTATCCAGGCGTATTGAGGGTTGTGACCATCGCCATTCTGGTTGCCGAAATTCTGACGTTGCTGGTGATGTTCATTCCCCGAGTCCATCAATTCAATCGCGGCTGGCTGATGGGTTTCTTTTGGATGATGCACATCGCGATCTGGCTGACAATGTCGATCGGCCTGTTTTCGATCACGGCTATTGTGGCATGGGTCATTTTCGTGCCCAGCGATATCTGGAACAGTTTGGTTGGTGAACCGGTTGGATTTAGCGAAAAGAAAAACTTCGACTCGGAATCGGAATCCGAATGGTGGTACCGCGTGCAGCAGCTGGTTTGTGGATTGTTTCTGGCCTACATCACATTCCAGAATTTGGCATTTGCATTTGGGCCATCGACCGTCAACCGGTTCAGCACGCTGCAGCGATTGGGCCAAACGACCATGACGATCCAGAAATTTCACATGTTCGCCGAACCACCATTATTCAGTCCATGGTTTGAATACACGGCCCTGCTGGATAGCGGCGAAAAAGTAGATTTGTTTTCCAGCCGACATAAAAATCCCGGCGAGAAACCCGAATCCGTTTTCAAATACCTCGGCAGTCAAACGTGGCGGCGGTTGCATTGGAATCTGATTACACATCCGCTATACCCGCCGGAAGAAGAATTGGTCTATCAGGATGTGCGCCAACGCCTGCTGCATCTGATGGTCAGGAATTGGGATGCCAATCATCGGGACGATCCCGTTGTGGAAGCTGTACTGAAGTGTCACCTCGAACCGATCATGCTTGATCGGCACAGGAATTCCAATCGGGTCGGATTCGTCAATCATGAGCCACACGATCTTGTCTGGGCTACCTATGAAAGCGAGGCTGGTGCTGATGAATAGCTCGGACTATCGATTCTGGGGTTCCAGGCGTCGCACCTGCAGCCAGCTGGACGCTTTTTCGCTGAGATGCAGCTGATGGGTCGCGGCAACGTAATCACTGGCGGTCGCTTTGAAGATGTTTTCGACAAACGTTTGAGGATTGCGATCGATCAATGGAAACCAGCTGCTTTGAATTTGAACCATGATCCGATGACCGGGACGGAACGTGTGGTAGACATCCTGCAACGGAACTCGAACCGCCTCAATCTGTCCAGGAGTAAACGGTTTGGGATCGGAATAGCTCGCGCGGAATCGGCCCCGCATCACTTCGCTGCGAACCATCTGCTGATATCCGGACAAATTGGCTCCGG
>JBGSXT010000468.1:0-3672 GCA_041751295.1 Mariniblastus sp. | reverse complement strand
AAATCCAATTGAATCCAGGTTTCGGTGGCAAGTTGATTGTTGATTTGTAATTATCGACTAGCCGATTTTCGTACGCAGCGAATTTGTAAACGTTCACAGCGGCTGGCTGGCGGTCCGCTTCAGAAGGGGTCAGACCCACTTTTCGGCAACCGGGTGGACTAGCAATACCAGGTTTTTTACCGCCGAAAACTGCGTCAGACGCTCAGCGGCGTGGACCAGGTTCGAGCAAGTGAAGCGATCAAACGCCCTGTTGCCGGCGACGGCGAAGGCGGGCGCTGACGCGATTGAGAATGCCTTTTTCTTCGTCGGAGAGGCTGGCGATGCCTTCCCGATGCAGTTTTTTCAGAATTTCGTCGGCCACCGATTCTTCACGGGACTCCTGTTCGCGCTCCAGTCGCTCGCGTTCCTCGTGTTTTTCAATCAGCCATTGCGAATAGTTCGAATGATCGTCTTCCGAAAAATCCATGAACGACGAATCGCCGTAGATGGAATCGTAGTCCAGCTCATCTGTGTCGTCCCATTGATCATTCATCAATGAAATCTGCTGGGCGTAGGAATAGCGAGCGGAAAATACCAAAGTCATTCCGGCTATCAGAAACAGCAGCCAGATGGGTTGGATCGGGCCCTGATCATAATTGCCCAGAAACCACGAACAACCAATAAATGTCAGGCCCGTCGCCTGGCCCAAGACAAGCAGCGTGGATTCGCGACGGATCATGGTGGCGTCCGCAGCGATCCGATTAATAATCACCCGCATCAGCCCGGCACCGTCGAATGGAAAACAAGGGATCAGGTTGACCAGCATCAATTGAAAATTAATCCATGAGGCGATTTTCAGAATCGAGACTTCCGCCTGAGTCATATCGAACGGCAGCGGTCGAAACGGGTCTGTCAATTGACCGATCGTCGCATGTTCAGTCTGTAACAGCAGTGTGGTTCCGAGTGCAAACAGACAACCACTGAAGAACGGTCCAGACAAATGCACGATTGCCTTGCTGCGGGCTTCCTCAGGAAGCGAGAAGTCCGAATTGCCCCCCCATGGAGTCAACACGATGTTGTTCACAAGCCCGCCCAGATTGGTCAGCGCAAATACATGGGCCAATTCGTGCAACAGGATACAAGCAACCAGGCACATTGAAGTGACCAGTGCCGTCCCCAATACGTTTTGATCGGGATAGTTCGTTTGAATAGCGAAAATGACCGCAATAAACAAAAACAGCAGCAGATGAATCCGGACGGGTATTCCCATCCAGCGACCAGCGCTTGCACTCCAGCAGATGTTATTGGTCATCCTTCAAACTTCCGCGAATACTTGGTACTGAAAAACGAAGTGCCTGGATAAACTACAACCAAAATTCCGTTACTTCCAGTTTACGATGAGCGGCAAACCGATTCAATCTGACCTACGAAAATCAATTATTTCGGACTTGGCATCGAACACTGACGAATGGTTTCATATCTAACAGTCTGATTCGCGGTCTTTTGCATTTTATGACGAAAATGGACCAGTTGGGCAAAAATAAAGTTGACTTTTGATCAAGGCAGCAGACTTCAACAATTCGATCGGTTCGGCTCCAGCGAGTGCACTGCGATTATAGTGCCAGTCACGTGAAACAGGCAAGAAACGCTGGTCAAGCGGCCAAGGGCGGAACAATTCGCGCCGCAGTCGACGTTTCAGCGCGGTACAGTTCATCGTTACGTTGCCGGCTCGTGGAGGTATCGGGCCGGCCTGGATTCGATAGCAGCCGTGCAACAATTCCGGAGCGTAGCCACCAACCACGTTCACAATTTGTGCGATTTGAAACAGCGAGAGTTTTCTTGCCCCGCCCGCGTGAAAAACGCCGTTTATCGAACCGCAAAGAACGTCTTCCATCACCTCATTGAGACATTCGACGTACACCGGCGTCCGAATTTCATCGTAGTACAGCGTCGCCGGTCGGTCGGCTGCAAACCGTGACTGAATCCAATCGATCGCTCCCGCGTGCCCATTGAAGCTGATTCCCATCGGCAGAGAGATTCTCAAAATGCAGGCCGTGGGACAATGGCGCAAGATCAACTCCTCCGCTGCCACCATCGTTTTTCCGTAAACCGTTACGGGATTCGTAGCGTCAGTTTCGCTGTGATCGCCGCCTGCCGTTCCGGAATAAACCAGATCAATCGAAAGGTGTACGAATCGCACCCGTTGGGGGTCGATCACATTCACCAGCGATTGAACACCGTCGACGTTGACCCGTTGTGCCATCCCTGGATCGAGTTCACAACCTTTCAGAGCGCAGCTGCCGCCGCAATTAAGTACCGTTCTGAATTTGCCTTCCTGCATCAGCTGGCGGAATTCTGATTCGTTCTCCAAATCGAGTCCCACGATTCCGTCTCCAGATAGGCGCCAATTGTTTTCCGGACGTTGACCCACGACCAAGGACCCATACTTCTGTCGAAAAAACGCAAACGCATTGAAACCGGCCACTCCAGCGATCCCGGTAATCAACAGCGGCAAACGCTGTTCCGTTTCCAAAATGCGACCGAATCGTTCGAGCGATTTGAAATACGGCAATTGGACCGACGGCGATTGGACCTGTAACACTGCTAAACCTCTCCGCTCCCCAACGGGAACCAGACTTCAACCGGAATCGCCAAACCGGACGTCGATAATCGCTGTCCAATGCGATACAACGCGATCTGCGTAACAACGAAACGTTCGCTGCTGCGTGGAATATTAATTTCCCAGTTCATACAGTTGCTCAGCAATGGCTTCCGGATCGTAAGGACCAACGAGATCGAGGATGCGGCATTCGGTAAGGCCGCGAAACCAGGTCTCCTGATGACGGGCAAAACGCCTGGTTCGTGTCAAAACTTTTTCGACGGTTTCATCACGCGGAAGTTCGCCTGCCAAATGTGCAATCACTTCCCGATAGCCGACGGCTTGGGATGCTGTGTGGCCCAATTCTTTCCATTTCGAAAGCAAACCTGCGACCTCTGCAATCAATCCCCGATCAAACATCTCTTGAACACGTTGTTCAATTCGCTGATGTAGAACGGAGCGCGGATGTCGCAGCGTGAACACTCTGCAATGATCCGGTGCCGTCGCTTTCTCGAATTCCATCTGCCAATGGCTGATCGGTATTCCTGACTGATGGTACACCTCCAAAGCGCGAATAATCCGCCGCCGATCGTTCTGATGCAGCTTGTGCGCGGCGACCGGATCCACAGACTGCAAACGCCGATGCAATTCCAGTGCATCGCAAGCGGCCAATTCCATTTCAATCTGTTCGCGAAATTTCCAATCGGCCGAAGGGCCATCAAACAGCCCACGCAGCAATGCTTTCAAATACAGCGCGGTGCCACCGACGAACAGGACCTGTTTTGATCGTGTGCGAATTTCCCGGATATTCGTCAAAGCGGCTGCGCGATATTGGGAAACGCTGAATGACTCGATGGGGTCCAGCAGATCGATTAGATGATGGGGGACCGCAGCCTGAAATTCGGCGGCAGGTTTGGCCGTTCCAATATCCATGCCCCGGTAAATCGCCATCGAGTCCAGCGAGATGATTTCCGCATCAATTTTGTCGGCCAGTGCCATGCTGACCGCCGATTTTCCGCTGGCCGTTGCTCCGGTCAAATACCAGCAGCCAAGAGCCAGCTTTCGCTCGTCCGCCAGGCGTTGCTCCGGGTCGA
>JBGSXT010000467.1:0-1971 GCA_041751295.1 Mariniblastus sp. | reverse complement strand
CCGATACCAATTCGAGTTTGCCGATGTTGAGAAATGAATATTTGGAGTTGCGGATTGACGCTAGCACGGGTGGAGTGCGAAGCATTAACCGACACGGAAAACGTGGCAACCTCTTTTCTCAGCTGCTGGCTATACGTTCCAGTGAAACGTATTCGCAGCATGGCTATCCACGCAACCGGTCCCGATACAGTCAAATGCAAATTGACAATATTGAAGCCCTGGGCAGTTCTAAGGCTTCGGGAACGATTCGTACAACGGGACAGCTGGTCGAAGGTGTGCCAGACTCCGCACTGCCATCCGAGCAGCGGCGCAAATCGAATCCTAATATCCTCGCACAATTCGAGCAGACGGTGACATTGACCCGTGGACGAAAGATCATTGAATTTGATGTCACCCTGCGACTTGAAAAATCGCTGGCCGGCCAGCCTTGGAATAATTACGCCTGCTCGCGCATCGCTTGGCCGAACGAAGACGCAATGTTGTTTCGGTCGGAGAACGAAATACGCCAACCCGTTGAACAGGAAAAATTCACAGCGCCAAACTTTGTGGAAATCAACTGTCGCGATTTCAAATTGAGTCTGCTTCCCGGCGGACTCCCTTTCCATCGCCGATCAGATCAACGCATGTTGGATACGCTGCTGATTGTTGCAGGTGAAACGGAAACCCGATTCCAGTTCGCAGTCGGCATCGATGTCGCGACATCGATGCAGGCTGCCGTCGATTACCTCTGGCCAATATATTGGGTTCATGATCCGGAACTGGCCATGCTTCAGGGTGGCTGGATTTTCCATTTGAATTGCCGAAACGTGATCGTTACAAACACGCAACTGTTATTTCATGAGTCGGGAATGATTTCGGGATGCCGCCTGCGAATCCAGGAAACAGAGGGCCAACCGGGCGAATTGACGATCAACTCACCTTTCAATCTGACATCAGCTCGGCGAATCAACCTGTTAGGCAATCGAATTGCCGAATTACAATTGAAACAGAATCGGGCGTTCTGCAAGTACAGTGAGTACCAGTTTTTTCAAGTGGAATTGTGTTGGTGAGCATGATCATAACCATCGATGGCCCTGCCGGTGCCGGAAAAAGTACCGTGGCCAGGCGACTCGCTAGACGTCTGGGTTTTCAGTTTCTTGATACGGGAGCCATGTATCGAGCAGTGACCTGGGCCGCCCTCCAATGCGACGCCAATTTCCACAATCATTCGGAAATCGCCGAATTCGCCGAAAAATTGAAAATCCGCTTTCGGGACGATCGCGTTTGGGTGGATGAACAGGATGTCACCGCCGCCATTCGCGGAAAACATGTGACCCTTCAAGTGTCCGAAATCGCTGACAATCCGCTCGTACGAGAGCAGATGGTCATTCAGCAACGTCAAATTGCGTCGGCAGGCGACTATGTTTGCGAAGGCCGGGATCAGGGGACCATCGCATTCCCCATGGCGGACTGCAAATTTTTTTTGACGGCCTCGCCCGCCGAACGGGCAAGACGGCGCCTGCAACAGCTTCAATCAAGTGGCGCAGAGGCAAATCTCGAATTAATACTAAACGAGCAACAAAGCCGGGACCAACGCGATATCGATCGGCCCGTCGGCCAGCTTCGCCAGGCCGAAGATGCCATCGAGATCATCAGTGACGGCAAATCGCTGAATCAGGTCATCGATGAAATCGAAATGTTGGTCAGAAAGAAATTAAATCAGGGCAAAATTCTGCCGCCGTAAGTTCAGGATATTGACGAAAAAAGCCAGCGTTAAAGCTGGCTTTCACTTTGATAATTACTCGAATTCGGATTAAGTATCTTCCGGAGAAGGTGGCATGTCGGCGGCTTTTTCGCCACTAACAGCTGGCTCGACGTCAGAATTCGGTGAAGGAACGGGAGTGCCCATTTCCTGACCCATTCCGCTACCCTGAATCATCGTTCCTTCAACGGGAACTGAACCTGAGATACAATCGCTGCAGCCCGACATGA
>JBGSXT010000466.1:0-2885 GCA_041751295.1 Mariniblastus sp. | reverse complement strand
GACGACACGGTCGCCTGCGGCAACTGGGCCTTCGACCTGTTGACCAGTACCGTGTGCTTTGGGTTCCTTGCGAACGATGAATCCTCGCAGATTCCGCTGTTGTTGCCATGCGCAGGTCACAACGGCTGACGTAATCGGATCCGCCCCGATCGCCATGCCACCCACAGCGTCCGGCCAATCCTGTTTCAATTCCGCAATCATCCCGGCGGCGATCATGTTTGCGCCTTCGCCGGTAAGAGTCAGTTTGCGGCAATCGAGATAAAAGCTGGCGGTCTGTCCTGAAGCCAGTACAAATTCGCCGAATTGAAGTGCGTGCTTGTGGATCAACTCGATCAAATCGGACTGGCGATATATGAATGTCGTGATCATGGCTTTCTTTCAACGCCAGAATAACTCAAGATCATCGGGCAATCAGCACTAAACGTCATTGCTTCAAGCATTTGGGTAAAGAAATTAAATGGCTCGGAAACGAACTAAAAAAGGGGCAGTAACTTTGAAAATCCCGGACGAGCCAATTCCTTTGGGTACAGTCTCAAAACCGCAACCTCCGAACAGTTCAATTCTGCTGATCGCCGATGGCCTGCGACCCAGCATGTTGGGTCCCTACGGCAATACCTGGTTCGATACAGTGTATGTTAACCAGCTGGCCTCGGAATCATTGTTATTCGAACAGGCGATTACCGACACGCCTGACGGGCCAGATGCACTAGCTGGTATTTTGCACGGCCAACACTGTTTGGATCAACCGGGGCTAACCCGAAATCCGCATTTGGCCAATTGCGCAGGAATGACAGGTGTGGAGAGTGTGTTGGTAACGGCAGCACCAGAGAAAAATTTCGGAGCCAGTGATGTATTCGATCGGGTGATTGAAGTTGAGTTGCCGAAAGATCGAGGTCTGGCAACGGAAATCGCAGGAACCCAACTGGCGACTTTTTTCGCGGCTGCTGTCGATCTGGTCCAGCAGACTTCGCAACCGACATTCCTGGTGCTCGATTGTCCTGGCTTTTTCACTGCCTGGGATGCTCCCTATTCGTATCGTCTGGAATTGGCCGAAGAAGACGATCCCGATCCGACGAAAATAGTCGACCGACCTAACCAACAGTTCAATGCGGCGACCGATGATCCGGATCAGCTGCTGGATTGTCAGATGGCTTACGGTGGTCAAGTCATGCTGTTTGATCAACTCCTGGGCATCTTGCTGGGTGAAATTGATCGGAGCGGGTGGGCGCGACAAGCATTGTTCAGTTTGACCGCCACGCGTGGCTATCCGCTTGGCGAACACGGAGTGGTGGGATTTTATCGCCAAATACTTCATGCCGAATCAGTACACGTGCCGCTGATGATCCGCTGGCCAGCTGGGTTGGAAATCTGTGGACGCAGCCAGCGCCTCGTTCAGCCAGGCTCTTTGTATAGCCTGTTCAGGGCCTGGCATTCGAACAGTGACGATTCGAGCGATGCGGAATCCATTCCAACAATGTTTCCGGAAATTTGCCAATCGGATTGGATGCCCGACCAGGCTGGCACAGCCGTCATCAGCAAATGCAACTGCATCGAATCGGAAAAATTTGCAATTCAAACCCATTCATGGAAGTACATGGCAGGGTCAGCACGGCAGTTGTTTGTCAAACCGGATGACCAATGGGAATTCAACGATGTGGCGGAATTGTGTCCGCAAATTGCTGGCAGTCTGCAAGTCCAGCTCGAACACGGAATCGATTCGCTGAGTCGGGGTCAAATGCCGCTGTTTCAGCTGGCAGACGAATTGGCATTCGGAATCGAGTAAGGCGAGTGGCATGTGAAAATTTGACAGAGTACAACCGTTGTCCTCAACAGTTGTACTTGACATACGCCGCCGTTCGCTTGATTATCTGTCGCCCTACTGGATCAAAATTTTCAGTTGCCATTTTTCAATGTGATACCTGATCCTCCCGGTCTCCCGTTTCACGCCACGGCTGATATTGTTGCATGGTGATTTTCCAAGGGCCACTTATGCGATAGCAAACCCGTCGCCAGTCAACAGTACGCTTTGTCATTGAACGGCAGAGGGCCGAAAAATGCACAAATTGTGTCAATACGATTGCGATCGGCGACCTGATCCGTTGGTTGATGGATAACATCGCGGCCGTTCCGTGGCGTCCAGCGATTGCCGTGCGCGCTGTATTGTCAATGATGACCAAACAGAAGCAGTTTGCCAATTGGAAACCGACGACGCCTGCTGCTGCCCAGACTGCGGCCAATGAATTGTGCTGAAACATCGCAATCGTAACAACGATCATGCCACTCGTGATCAACAGTGTCGAACTGAGGCCATGTAAAACAATCAGCCACCATCGTGGATGATACAAGCGAGTCGTCAACAGCTGACGTGTCACCCATTGAGAGCACCCGGTCAGCGAACAGGATTCACGGTTGGCCATCAGCAACTCTGGTACTGGCTTCAAATTCAGATTCAGTGTTTTCAGGCTGGTGTACAGCATGGTGTCTTCGCAGAAGGCGTTGCCCCAGTGCTCCAGCAGTTTCGCTTCGCGGATTGCGCGGGTCTTGATCGCCAGGGTGCCACCCCAGGCAATCCCGTACCAGTACATTTGGACGATCGCCGCAGCGTTCCAATAGTACCTGACCAACGATCCCCAGCCGTCGTCGTGGGGGCAGTACCAGCGATTGCCTGTCGCCGCCCCGACTCGTTCGTCATCGATCGCAACGGCAAGTTCGTACAGCCAGGTCGGATGCGGAATCGTATCGCCGTCCAGCAGTGCAATGAACTCGCAGGAATCGTCAAGACCGCTGATCACTTGAATCAGACTACTGCATTTCAAACTGCAGGTTTCGCGACGATGTATGAGCGTATGAAGTTTCAGATTCGCGACTTGGAATTCGGCCGCCAC
>JBGSXT010000465.1:0-2783 GCA_041751295.1 Mariniblastus sp. | reverse complement strand
GGTGCGCAATTATTTTTTTGTTGACACTTGCCGCGATCCTGTCCTGGCCTTTAACGGCTTCCATCGACCGCCAATGGCTGCAATCAAATCCGACGTGGTTTGGACCGTTCGATATTGAGGGCGCACGAATTGGAATGTTGTTCTCATTCATTCACGTATTTGCCGTTTCAGTCATTTTTTGCCTGGTGATGCGATGGATTCGTGGGTCAATCGTTTCGAGCGATTCCACTGGACTGAAAACGCCAATCGCATTTCTGTTGTTACTCGTCGTAGCCGACGTTTTGATCGCCAATCACTGGCTGGTCCCCCAGGTTGATTATCACTTGTTTGAAAAAAGAACAGATGAGTACAAACACCTTGCCGAATTTCAGGCTGCACGCACAGGCATCGAATTTCATGTAGTTGTCGAACAAGTTCCGCCGGCGACATTTTTTGAAACCAGTTCGTCCCAACGGCTAGGTGAAATCGTTACCTGGCAACGCGAATCCCTGCATCCCAAACACAACTTACAGATTCCAGTCGGCGTGATCGGCAGTTTTTCGTCGATTGAACATCCGGCCAACACCGCCTTTGCGATTGGTGTAGGTAACCCGGGGAAGCATCCGGATTCCGACAGTTCCGCGCGAATCCGATTGCTTCCCCGAATCGTTCTCGTTTCCGAAGAGCAACTGGCCGGCATTGCAGCGGGCGAAATCTCTGGGCTGGAGCTGCTGTCAGGAAAACAGACCACCAGTGGCGACCATAAGTATCGTCTGGAGAAATCCTCCAATCGTCACTTTGAGTTGGCTGTATCGGCCCGCAAGGTAGGCGGCGTATTATTCAGCTCGCTTCCCAGTCCGGGCTGGGACGTTCGAGTGTCAAACGTCCGGACGGGAGAAAAATACAATGATCATCAAATCGACGCCGGTGATTTTTTTCTGGCGGTCCGACTGCCAGCCGGAGAGACGCGAGTCATTTTTGATTACAGTCCGATCGAGTTCTGGATCGGTTTATGGATCACTTCGCTGACCTGGCCAATGCTAATTCTGGGCTTTGTACTGAATTGCTGGCGAACACATCATCTCAGGTCAGGATTGACGTGATCCGGTTTATTGGTGGATTGATCGGAAGCGATTTCTGCGATTTTGGGGCGTGGTTCATCTTTTTCCCGGAGCGGCCGGAAATTGTGATAGCGACGACCACAGCGATCCTGAAATTCGGACAGGGCGGACAACCGTTCTTCCAGCGAGGCAAACGCTCTGTCCAGGCAGTGATCCAGTTGCCTGTTGGCCAATGCCACCACCGGCACATCGAAATCGAGCTGCTCGGAAACAAAATCCCGATCCCTTGGTTCAACGACCTCTTTGCGGTTGGAAATGTTGACGCGAACGTAAGACAGGTCGGCAAACACGTGCGGATAAAAACGTTCCAGACAAATACAGGCTTCATCAAATCTCTCGATGGGAAACAGAAACGTTTGGTCGGTCTCGATCGCCGCTTCGATGGGATCCAGGGACTGGTTGTCTAGGCCACCATTGAGAAACTGGATCTGGCTATTGGTTTGCGGGTCGGCAAATTTTTCAATCAGTTCCATGTTGGCAAACTCGCGGAACGTTAGTTTTTGCGCGATGCAGTTGACTTCCTCGAAATGGCGATGGAAGAAGAATCGGGAAATGAACCGTTCCACCGGATCGCGGACAAAGCACAGAGCCAGGACGTCCGCGTGTTGGCTGTCAAACGGCAGATTCAATGACAGTTTGTGATCGCTGAATCCGCGCAGCCACGGATGACAGCGGATGATTTCGCTGACCTCCTGGCGGGTGTATTGTTTGGTCTCCAGCAATGAATTGGAATTGTAATAGCCGTCGCCGAAAGTTCGATTCATCAGCTGGCGCATCGTGGACCCGCCAGCCTTGGGAACGTGAACGTGCAGCCAGACCGTGCGCATGAATAGTCCAGTTCCCGTCAAATCTGGTAGTTGATGGGAGGCTCAAAATCGATCGGGGTCCCATCGCGCAGATGCAACTTGGGCTTTTCCATGATGATGGTCGTGAACGGGTCGACACTGCGGGTCAGCCAGACACTCGATCCAATGACGGAATCGTGCCCGACGACCGTGCGCCCCCCCAGCACAGTTGCATTGGCGTAAATCACGACCCGGTCCTGAAGTGTCGGATGGCGTTTCGTGTCCCGGACCAGTTCCCCTTTGCCGTCCGTGGGGAAACTCAATGCTCCGAGGGTTACTCCCTGATAGATTCTGACGTGTTCGCCGATCTCGCAGGTTTGTCCGATCACAACTCCGGTGCCGTGATCGATAAAAAAGTGGTTTCCGATTTTGGCGCCAGGATGTATATCGATTCCGGTCTCGCCGTGAACCCATTCGGCCATCATTCGGGGGAGCAACGGGATTTGCATATTGTACAATTCGTGGGCCACTCGATAGACGGTGATCGCCTGCAGTCCCGGATAGCAGAGAATGACTTCGCACAGATTTCGGCAGGCCGGATCACCTTCATAAGCGGCTGTGACGTCGGTCGAAAGCCGTCGTCGAATTTCGGGCAGCCGGTTGGCAAACTCGCGGGCCAAGCTGTACCCCCGTTCCTTGAAATGGACATGGCTGTTTCCAGCCGCTTCGGAATCGCCAGTAGCACAGAAGTTTTCGTCCAAAGCAAAAGCAATCGAAATCTGCTGGCCCAACAGCTCGATCAGATCATCCAGCGTCGATTCCAGGTAGCGGTTCAAAGTTTGCTGTTGGGTGGCCGCCGGCGTATCGCAGAATCCAGGAAAAAAAATCTGTTTGAGTG
>JBGSXT010000464.1:0-5397 GCA_041751295.1 Mariniblastus sp. | reverse complement strand
GGAATTGTTGGACGGAGACCGTTGGTACAGCCTGGTGGTCTGGTACGACGAACAATCACGTAACGACCCGGCCGTGATCAATCAAACAATCCTCGATACGCCCTCGGGGCGCAAAGTCGCATTGGGTCAGGTTGCTGAAGTCCTCGACACGTCAGGTCCCAACACGCTGAACCGTGAAAACGTCCAACGCCGGATCGCAATTTCCTGTAATGTTCAGGATCGCGATCTGGGAAGCGTCGCCATGGAAATCCAGCAGGCACTGATCCCGATCGAAGAAGCGCTGCGTCAACTGCCCGGTTCCTACCGACTGGAAATGGGCGGCCAATTCGAAGCGCAACAGCAGGCCGCATTTCGATTGTTGATTCTTGGCATCCTCGCTGTGCTGGTGGTGTTCATATTGCTGTGGAAATGCCTGGAGTCATGGATGGCCGCCGCGCAGGTCCTGTTGGTCAACCTGCCCTTGGCGGCCATCGGCGCGGTGGTGATGCTGATGATGCTTAACTGGCCGGACTTCGCGGTGTTGCAGGCCGCGCCGATTTGGCAATGGCCACAGATTTGGGCTTCGGCCACGACGCTGTCGCTGGCCCACTGGGTTGGATTCATCACCCTGATCGGTATTGTCAGTCGCAATGGGATCATGATGATCTCACATTACCTGCATTTGATGAAGCATGAAGGTGAATCATTCAGCGAAGAAATGGTCATTCGCGGGAGCTTGGAACGATTGTCGCCAGTGATGATGACTGCGCTGACGACAGTGATCGGGCTGGTTCCGCTGGCGATGGGAGGAGGGCAAACCGGCAAAGAAATTCTGCATCCCCTTGCGATTGTCGTGATCGGCGGACTGTTAAGTTCGACATTGATCGATCAGATTGTCACGCCGGCAGTGTTTTATCTGTTTGGGCGCTTGTTTGGTCCAGGAATTTATCTCGGAAATTCGGCGTCCAATCATCAGGATGCCGATTTTGAACGTCTGGCAGATTCCCTTTTTCCAAACGGACCTGAACATGACTTGGCCATCCCAAACGAAAATGTTCAAACAACACATCGGGTTTAAAGCGCGAAAAAAACGTAGATTCCCAGCGCTGCAATAACTAGAAATCCTCCAACAATCGGAGCAGGTTTCCAGGGTGTCAGATCGACGGCCCGCGAGTCTTGTTGCACATAGGGTGTGCTACGGCTCATGCCCCACTGCCCCAATGCAAGCTGCAGAACAAGCAATAGAACGAACACGGCGCCCATGTAGTGATAGCCGGAACCAAATATGGATTTGAGCCAACCCTGGTCTCCACCTTCGAAAAAAGTTCCAACAACCATCAATCCCAAACCAACCAGCAGTGTGATGATCGCCGAATTTCCGTCAACCATCCTGTTGAACATTCCAACCAGGATAATCGCCAGCAGTGGAACAAAGTAAAGGCCATTGAGCTTCTGGAAATCATCGAAAACGTCTTCTCTCCCATAGAAAATAAAAGGCGCAGCAACGACAGCGCAAATGCCGGAGATCAGACTGCACAGTTGCCCCGAATAGACAACCTGACGGGTCGTCGCATCGCGTTTGATGTATTTCCGGTAGACATCCAATGAAAACAGCGTGGCCGCCGAATTCAATACCGAGTTGAAAGTTGAGAGTATCGATCCAACTACGACGGCGGCGAAGAACCCAAGCAGCCATTCAGGCAGCACCCGCGCAACCAAAGCGCCATACGCCCGGTTTGAAACCCAGTCCCCTTTTTCGTTTGTGCCAACGGACTCAATCATCCGGGCGTCTTCTGCTTCGAGCACGAGATAGGCGGCGACGATGCCTGGCAGAACGAGGATCAGTGGCGCAAGGATCTTGAAAAAGGCTGCCAACAGAACACCTTTCTGTCCCTCCGCCAGATTTTTGGCAGCAAAAGTGCGCTGGATGATCTGTTGATTCGTGCACCAATAGAAAAAGTTCAACAACAGGACGCCGGTGAACAATGTCGGCCAGTGAGTTTCTTCATTGGCGGTGCCTAACGACTGAAAGGCATCCGGATCCGCTGCGTTAATTTTTGACAACGCACCGCTGAATCCACCTTCAGCACCGGCGACGATCTGCAGTGAGAAATAGGTAATCATCAGTCCGCCCACCAACAAGCCCACTCCATTAAACGTGTCCGACACCGCGACCGCCCGCAAGCCACCGAAAATCGCATAGGCACCACCCAATGCAGCGATCAATATGATCACGACCCAGATTGTCTGAATTTCTGTCAGGCCGAACATCTTTTCCAGGCCAAGCATGCCATTCAGCCCGTTGGCGCCCAGAAACAGGACGAATGGGAGCAGTATCACCATATAGGCGATAATGAATATCGCGGCCGTCAGCGCTCGAACCGACGGCCCGTAGCGCTCTTCCAGAAACTGGGGAACCGTTGCAATCCCGGACTTCAGGTATCGTGGCAAAAAGTACAGTGCCAACACGACCAGCGAAAAACCGGCCACAACTTCCCAGCACATTACGGACAGCCCATCGTTGAAAGATCCGGCGTTGAGACCGATCAGCTGTTCCGTCGACAGATTCGTCAACAACAATGAACCTGCGATGAACACACCCGTTAAACTGCGACCGGCCAGAAAATAGCCTTCATCGGTGTTCAGTAACGTGCCTCGGGTCTTCCACCATGTCAGCAGGGCCACAAGGGCCGTAAAGAAAATAAATGTTGCAATGGTCATTTGGGTTTTGGCGTTTGTGAATTGGCGTTAACGATTTGTACCCCGACAGGTTTTCGACAAAGGTTCGATCGGACTACGGCGATGGGTTGATCATATGGGCTCCAAGCGATGGACGGGTAGTAAACATTTGGGGAACCATTCCAAATTTGTATTCGAAATCAGTTTTGATGTTTTCAGCAATTTCATTAACACAGTCTTTTCTGACCAGGGAAACGGTGCAACCCCCAAACCCCCCGCCGGTCATCCGCATTCCCATCATGCCGCCTTCCGGACCGATCTGTCGAGCTGAATCGACAAGAAAATCAAGCTCAACGCAACTGACGTCGTAATCGATGCGCAGTGATTCGTGGCTTTCGAATAGGAGTTCACCAGCCCGCAAAAAATCATCGGACTGTATGGCATTAGAAAATCGGCGCACACGTTGACACTCCGAAACGACATGGCGGGCGCGGCGAAATTCAATGTCGTTCAGTTGACTCTTGTTGGAGTAGAGTATTTCATCAGAAACCTCCCGATAGGATCGGCAACCGATTGTTGAAAGCGCCATAGCACTCTGTCGGCGACGCAACGCGTATCGTCCATCTGCCAGTTCACGTCTCGCGCGGCTATCAACAACCAGTATGGTGACGTCGTTGCTTTCAAAAGGGATATATTCCAGTTCCAGGGACTGGCAATCCAGCAGCAAAAGTTGATCGGATTGGCCAAAAACTGCTGCGAATGGATCCATGATCCCGCAAGGGACACCAGCGAAGTCATATTCTGCTTTCTGACACAGTTGTGCTTTTTCAACAGGAGTAATTTCTGATCCGAGGATTGCCTCCAAAAATGTTGCTAATGCAACCGCCAAGGCCGCGCTACTGGACAAACCGGCGCCAACAGGGAGGGAACTTTCAACAACCGCCTCAAAACCTGGAACTGATTGAAAGTGGCATTCAGTAAATCCTGCCACAACGCCCCGGACATAACTTTGCCAGCCTGTCACCATGTTGGAACGTAAATCGCCCGCATGCAATTCGGCAAGTTCTCCGTTAAGACCGCTGAAAATTCTTGCAGCGAGCCCGTGCTTGCCGCGATTGCCGGCAATCACGGTGTAACGATCAATGGACAATGGGAGCGCCAATCCGTCGTTGTAGTCTGTATGATCTCCGATCAGATTGACGCGACCAGGCGCTGCAGCAATAAAACCTGCTTCCGAACCGAAATTCTTCCGGAAAGTATTTTTGGCCCGATCGACGGTATCCAAATGAATGCTATTCTCCGGATTCAACAGTTTCCCACCCATGATCAACAATTTTTAACGTTACCGGTTTTCTGATATGGCCTGTTATGGTAGTTCATCGCCGCCCTGCCGCAAATCAACCTGTGGAAGCGTGCCAAAGCCCAATATAATGGCAGCGATGCCAGGTTAACGTAAAGAGGATAATTCATGATCAATTGGGGTATCGTTGGCGCCGGCAGGATTGCCAGGGTCTTTTGTAACGCCCTGCAGTTTTCGAAAACGGGCCGACTATATGCCATTGCCAGTCTCTCGCACAATAAAGCAAACGAACTGGCTGATCAATTTGATTGCAAAAAGCGATACGAAGCCTACGACGACCTGTTCCTGGACAACCGCGTCGATGCTGTTTACATCGCCACGATACACTCGGCCCATTTGCAGCCCGTGATAGGCGCCTTGGCCAATGGGAAACATGTGTTGGTTGAAAAACCAATCGCGACAAACTTCAACGACGCAGCCACGATGATTGATGCAGCCCGAAAATACAACCGGTTCCTGATGGAAGGGTTCATGTATCGCTGTCATCCGCAGATCGCCAAATTGGTTGAACTGATTACTGTCGGAGTTTTGGGAAAGATCAATGTTGTCCGATCCGCATTCGGCTTTTCGGAACCCTTTGATTCAAAGTCAAGAACGTACGACATCGCATCGGGAGGAGGTGGTATTCTGGATGTCGGTTGTTATCCAGTGTCGATGGCCCGTCTGATAGCCGGCGCAGCAGCTGGAAAGCTGTTTTTGGATCCGTTCGAACTGACAGCGACAGGTCTCATCGGACCGACCGGTGTGGATCACTACGCGACGGCGGCGTTGAAATTCGAAAATGACATCACAGCCGAAATATCATCGGCGGTAGATCGTGAAATTCCGCCAACAACCGTGATTCAGGGGAGTGGAGGCGTACTGACCGTTCCCGAACCCTGGCTTCCATCCAGCCCCTGCCGCCTTGCGACAAGCCGATTGCCTGCGAACACAAAATTCCCGGATTCTTTTCTGGTATTGCATAAATCGGACGGTTCGAAGGTTGAAATCGCTATTCCTGCGGATCGAGATTTGTTCAGTTACGAAGCAGATACGGTTTCAGAATATCTCAAGCAAGGTCAGGCTCCAGCTATGAGCTGGCGTGATACACTTGGAAACATGCAAACACTTGATCGCTGGCTTGCCGAAGTCAACGTCAAACACAAAATGTCTTGACAGGAAAATGACATGAAATCAGGGATTCACTTTGGGGGATTGAAAGTGTTAGTTGTCGTGGTGCTGTTGTGGAACGCAACTCATTGCCCGGCACAACATTCATTCGCGATTCAAGGCAATGGAGTTCTGGCAGTTCTGGGAAAAGACGGGAACGTCGAATGGGAAATGGAATGGCCAGCGATTCATGATATTCACGTGTTAACGAACGGAAATATCATGGTTCA
>JBGSXT010000463.1:0-2799 GCA_041751295.1 Mariniblastus sp. | reverse complement strand
TTCCTGGGCCCAGGCTTTACCGCGTTAACGTGGCGTCGACGTCTGAGTCTGACCTTGTTGCGAGTGGGAGTTATATTTCTGGCCCTGATCGCAACGTTGCGGCCTGGCTGTGTTCAACAAATCGAGCGCAGTCAATCGGCCGTGTTGATCTTTCTGATTGACACTTCCCGATCGATGGAATTGCCACATCGGTCGGATAATTCGACGCGATATGGGGCGATCAAACAGATTCTGGACGACAATCGGGCGTTGATCGATCAGCTGCAGGAGAACCGGATTGCGATCCGCTTTTTCGGATTTGACAGTCGGGTTACGGAGTTGACATACGAGAACGGAGTGGATCTGCCGGCCAAACCGGAAGGGAGTGAAACGGATATCGGCAGCAGTATTTTTGAAACGGCGATTTCTGCCCGTAATGAACGGCTGCTGGGAATCATTGTTGTCAGCGATGGCGTTCAGAACGCATTGGATCCGAAGGTCGAGTTATCACAGGCTGCAGAGGCGCTCAACAGCATGGCGGTGCCGCTGTACGCGATTCCGATGGGGCTGCCCGGTAACGCGGGACAAATGGCCGATGTTGCGGTCATCAGTTTGCCCGAGCAACATCGGATTGCTGTCAAGAATCAGTTGACCGTCGAGACAACTGTTTCCGCGCAGGGTTATGCCAATCAGCCAGTCACTGTGAAGCTGTTTGTCACCGACACTAGCGGAACTGAGCAATTGGCCGATACGATCCAGTTCAGGCCAGACAAAGCTTATGTGGAAGAGAAAGTCCAGCTGCGACACATTCCCACTGAACCCGGCCAGTTTCGTATGCGGGTTCTGGCAACGCCGTCGGGTAACGAGCTGGCCACGAGAAATAATGAGCTACCCTCTTTTCTGAATGTGTACGACGGCGGGCTGCGCGTACTGTACTTGACGGGCAATCCATCGTGGGAACAGAGTTTCCTTCGCCGGGCGATTGCAACGGCATCGCAAGGGGTCGAATTGATCCCGATCACCATCTACTCCGATGAAGCCAGTCGAAAGAAATGGCCTTTGGGGGGCGAAATCACGCAGTGGTTCAAAGACCCAACGATAGATGTTTTCATCATTGGCGATGTCGATGCGAGAGCTTTATATGATCCGCAGGTGCAAACCGAAAATCTGGACTTGCTGGCTGCTGCCGTCGACCGCGGTAAGGGACTGATCATGCTGGGGGGTGCGCATAGTTTTGGACCAGGCGGCTACCATTCCACACCATTGGATGACATTCTGCCCATCAAAATGAATCTGGACGAACGGCAGGATTTTCCACCGGCCGAGTTGCGAAAAGATTTACACATCAATCATCCCATTCAATTGGAACCTGCCAAGGACCATTTTGTAACTCGGCTCGGATCAGACGACGATTATCGAGTTGCCTGGCAAGCATTACCCCCGCTATCGGGCGCGAATCGTTTCGTGGGAGTTAAGGACACGGCGGAAATTCTGTTGAAAGGGGAAGCTGGCAACCCGATGCTGGTTTCCGCGCGACTGGGGGGGCGGGTATTGGCATTTGCCGGAGACTCAACGTGGCGCTGGGTGATGCACGATCATGAAACCGAATTCAAACAGTTTTGGCGACAGATTCTGTTATGGCTGGCGTTTCAGGATGGACGGGAAAATAACAGCGTCTGGATCGATTTGCCGCAGCGACGATTTCAGCCTAACAGCTTTATCACTTTTCACTGCCGTGCCAGCGATTCGACCGGCTCGCTGATATCGGATGCGGAATTTGAAGCAATCCTGATTTCGCCCGATTTAACCAGCAGCCCACTGGTCATTGATCGATCCAATCAGAAAGGTGAAATCGATCGGGAACGACTCTCACAACCCGGCATTTACCAGATACAGCTGAAAGGTTTTCGCGATAAACAGAGTCTTGGTGAATCGTCATTTGAATTTGTCGTTTTTGATCGTGACCGCGAAAAAGCTGTGGCCGCAGCGGACCCGGAGCAAATGGCCCGCCTGGCTGCGCAGACCCAGGAACATGGCGGTCAAGTTGTGTTGCCCGAAAATCTAGCTGAATTCCTCGGCCGATTGAAATCCAATCCACCGGAAACCATCGAGGTTCCGTTGAAATGGCAATTGGGCCAAACAGCACAGGACGGCATGATTTTTCTACTGTTGTTCACAGCATTATTGACGGCAGAATGGACCTTGCGCAAGAAATGGGGCCTCGTCTGAACCGCACTTGTCGAGTTCATGCACCCCTGGTCAGCAACGACTTCCGAATCCGTGTGCTGGTTTGAAAGCGACCAATTGTTTCGGCAAATCGTCAGTTGCACCAATTGTCGATTAAATATTTGACACCTTAATTTGGACCGGCCAGGCAGTTGCAACTTTGCTGAATTTTGCGATTATCAGGAAGAATTGATTTCTTGTCTTGTTATGCAACAAATTGGATTGCCGTGCGTGCGTTAGTTACTGGAGCCAACGGGTTTCTCGGCTCTCATATCGTTGATCAGCTGCTGGACCGGGGCTACGAAGTTCGGGCCATGACGCGGCGGCGCGATGACGCGCCACCGCGACCGCGCGTAACGGGTATTAACGGCGATATTCGGGATATCGATGCGGTCGTCGCTGCCACCCGCGAGATTGATGTCGTTTTTCACACGGCAGCGATTTCAGGAATTTGGGGCTCATGGAAAAAGTTTCATGGCACCAACACTGTCGGTACACACAACGTCGTTGAAGCCTGCATCCGGAACAAGGTACCTCGACTGGTTTACGCCAGCAGCCCGAGCGTTGTTTTTAATGGCGAACATCAAATCAATG
>JBGSXT010000462.1:0-3048 GCA_041751295.1 Mariniblastus sp. | reverse complement strand
CCGGCCCGTCGCACCCAGTTGATCAGGCAATCGCGAGTCGGCACGAAATAGACATTACGGGCTTTGGCATAACGCTCCTGCGGAAACAGCGCTAGCGTGCCTTCACCCGGAATCGTCTGCGATTCGATGATGGCAATCCCGCCGACGCGAATGGTTTTCAGCAGCCGATTCAGAATCTGAATCGGGTTGCGATGGTGATAAACAATGCCCATACATAAAGCGATATCGAACGCCCGATCGAATACATTCAAGTGTTCGACGCCCAATCGTTCGTACTGCAGACTGCTCCTTCGCAAATACCGTTGCATCAGTTCGAACGTGAAATGAAAAGGAACAGACGGATCAATGCCAATCATTGCGGCCGGGTCTTGAGCGGCAGCTCGGAACATGTAATAGCCGTTGCCACAGCCGACATCAAGCACCTTCCGCCCTTGCAAATCACCCAGCGACGGCAGAATTCGATTCCACTTCAGATTCGAGCGCCATTCCGCGTCAATGTCGTGCCCAAACAACCTGAACGGTCCTTTTCGCCAGGGCCGCAGCGCTTGAATTGCCGATTGCATCAACGAATGCTGCAATACCGTTAGATCACTTTCGCGCCCGATGGTAACATGAACGTCATTCAATTCGCAGTAAATGGGATTCGGCAACTCTTCGGCGGTCGGAAGTCGGACGAGCGATTCGGCTTGTTGGGCGTGAAGGGGCGGGGCTGGTTCTGAACTTCGTTCACCACGAATACGGTTGACGGCTGTCAAATCCACAGTTCCTGGGTCGAGTGTTTTCAACAGATCAGGTCGAGGCCAGAACAACATGAGGGCGGGCAAGTAACAACGTTTTGACGAATCGAATCTTTGGCTCAAACATCCTAGCAAAAACCATTCGCATGCAAACCGACCAGATATTCGAACAGCGATCGATTGGCACCGGCCAGTTCACCTTCGACGGACAGGTGGCTGACGTGTTTGACGACATGATTTCACGCAGCATTCCGTTGTATGACGACGTGCAACGGGTCATTCCCCGACTGGCGGAATTGATCGACCACGATCCAATACGAGTTGTGGATTTGGGCTGTTCGACAGGAACGTCGCTGATTCATTTGGCGCGATCATTGCCAAACCGGAACTTGGAATTGCTGGGGGTCGATAATTCCCAACCGATGCTGGACAAGTGTCTGGAGAAACTCGCCGCCAATGAGTTGTCGGATCGTGTCTCGCTGACCTGTTGCGACATTCAGTCGTTCGAATTTCCGCGGGCGTCTGTGGTTTTGATGAACTACACCTTACAGTTCATCAACCTCAATCAACGGCTGCCACTGCTGCGCCGGATTCGTGAGGCCATCCAACCGGGCGGATTACTGTTAGTCAGCGAAAAAGTCTGTCACCAGCAGCCGGATATAGACGAGTCGCTGGTTGGTTTATATTTCGACTTCAAGCGTCGCAACGGTTACAGCCAACTGGAAATAGCCCGCAAGCGTGACGCGCTCGAAAATGTGTTGATCCCGTGTTCAGTACTGGAAAACATGGAACTGCTGCAAGAGGCCGGGTTCCGTCGGGTGGAGCTGTTGTTGAAATGGTTCAACTTCGCGACTTTTGTCGCCTTCACCTGAGCCTCCAGTTTGACCGCCTAAGCCGGTGTTGATTCTCTCAATAGCTTGGGAAAATTTTGGAACACTGATCTTCGCTGATAGGATTCGCTGGACAGAGCCGCATTTCAGCCAATACATGCACGACGTATTGGTTCGAAAAGAAAGGAAAGGGAACGAGCAGCCCTTAAGACGGCGGGGAGATAAGATCGGAGGGCTTTTGCGCTCGTTCCGAAAACAATAACAGCAATCGTCATGCCAATCGAATCGAATCACATCAAATCACATTTTTTCGGCATTTTAGATCATATCAATAAAATTCCGGGCTCGATAAATCTCGTTTTGAGATGCCAGTACCGTTTTGCGAAAAAAACTTCAGCCCCCGCTACCGGTCAGAATTTCCACGAAGGGTGCAATGTCCTGCAAGTTCACGGCCCCGTCGACGTTGATATCCGCTTCACACACAAAAAACGAATTGCTGACGAAGGCTGCGAACAGTGCCACGTCCGACAGATTGACAACTCCATCCAGATTGACATCACCTTGCAGACAATAGAATGCAAGATCGATGAAATTGATGATCCCGTCGGAATTGATGTCGGCGGCCAGATTGTAATTCGTGTCCTCAAACGTAGTGCCCTGCAGAATCTCCACAATAAACTCGTCCTCGGCATCGACAACTCCGTCCCCATTGGCATCACCCTGTTCCAGCGGGCTGATTCGTTCCGCTTCAAATTCGAACAGCGTTTGGGATTGATTTCCGAGTTGCGTTCTGGACTGTAACAGAAATGACGCTCTGAATTCGTTGATGCTGATCATATTCAACTCGCCCAACAGATCCTGTCCGATGTTTGTTGATGATCCCGGGAACGAGGCGAATATTCCGGAAGGCGGAGGGAAGAAGGGGTTATTAACTACTCGAAAACCCGCCTTTAATCCGTCCTCGAAGACGCCTTGGAAAAACAGACCACCCGGATCCGTAATTCGAATCGTGTTGGCACCAGTTGTGATTGTGATCACTTCGGTCGACGGCCCGCCCATGGAGCCTGTTTCCGGATTAATTGATCGCAGCGTGTTGCTCCATTGTCCAGCCAGCAGGGCATTGGCGGGATGTGCGCTGGCGAGTATCAATGGGAAATCTACCGTGGTTGTTGGAACTCGGTTACAAGTAAATGTGAACGGGCTGCCGCCGAGGATTGGGAAGATCACAAAGTTGTCGGGAGTGGTAAACATGCCAGGCGGAAAGGCGCCAATGGTGATGTTCCCCTCCGCGTCGATTTGGCCGGTAAACCCGCCGCCATAGATGTCCCGCAGCTGGTATGTTAGACCGCTGACCGGAGTCAGCTGAAACCATTCCGTTCCGCTAAACGACCCGACAAACCGGTTGAAGTAGATTCCACGCGGATCGATGTCCTGACCAACCAGAGGTGCCGCAGAAAGGAACAACAGAATGATGATGGCCC
>JBGSXT010000461.1:0-4657 GCA_041751295.1 Mariniblastus sp. | reverse complement strand
TTTGCCAGTCTCAATCCCCCAATGAACAGGGCATCCCAAGTTTCCCCTTCCGTTTTGAACGGCGAAATGTAGGCACTGGTTGGAATATTCAAGTCAATAAACGACCAGAACGTTGGGCTTGTATCTTCGTTGTGCATATTCAATTGTATCGTATTCTGATCAGCCAGTTTTTCTTTGAGCCATTTTCTGGTTGGGACTGATGTGAGCGGCGAACAGTCTTGAATTGAAATGGCGGCCGCGTTTTTCAGTCCCGCTATTGCCCGCCAATCATCATCGTTCAATGTACAGGAACGCAGATACAGTCCGCCGTTGAAGCCAGCCGCTTGCAGTGCGTTGACCGCGATCGCCACTTGGCCGGATGGAACGTCATATAGAATTAAATACAGCGGCCAGGTTTGATTCGGATCCGATTTCGGATTGTTGTCTGAGTTTTCAAATTGGCAATCATGCACCGATGCGGATTGACCGCCACTGATCAAGTCAAGCAGCTGTTGGGTTGACAGACTGCCACCTTCTATCGATACGAACTGCTTTGGAACGCCTTTGATCCCATCCGTTTCCATGTTCGGATTCAGATTGTCAAGCCAAAGATTCAGTATCACGGGAATTTTCAATTCATCGAAACCCGCAAAATAGTTCGGATCAGATTTCGGGCTGAATCCAGCCGCGATCGCAAAATTGACGGGAATCGCAGCGGCGAGAGTGCTGCTGTTTCCTTCGATCTGATAACGATGCGTATTGACACCGGACGATTGTTGCAGTCGGCGGACAAAGCGGCCCAGTTCCAGACCATCGCTGCCACCGAACTGTAAGGCGACCAGCAAATCGACCAGCGAAGACGCGACCACAATCAATATCGCAGTGACAATAGCTCCCAGGCCCCAGAGTGATGGCCAGCGGCGATCAAAAATCGGAACAATACCGTTCACAGTGGCTGGCTGGCGGCTCACTTCAGAAGGGGTCAGACCCACTTTTCGGCGACGATGTGGATGAGCAAGATCAGGTCTTTTACCGCCGAAAACTGCGTCAGACCCCAGCGGCGTGGACGGCCCGCAGCCACCAGAAATAAGAACTTCGTGCGCTACTTTCGCCGTGGAAACGGGCCGCCATATCAACATCAACACAATAAAATAGCCAATCGGTGCGGCAAGCATCGGAATCAGTTTGAAATGACTTCGTTGTTCGATCAGCGATTGCATACTGAATAGAAAAATTGCCACCGTGCCGAACAGCATCAAAAATACCAGACTTCGCAGCCACCAGCGTCGCAGACGACACAACAGATACGTTACTGGAAGGATCAGCACGGCCCCGCCAATCTTCATCAGAAATGGAGTAAATTCTACGGGATACCAATCCAACAGTTTCTGCAGCTGCGAACAGACAAACAGGAACACCACAAAATATATGAGCAGTCGGACACGATTCTGTTTTCGTATCGTTTGCATTTCGAGCAGTCTGTCCGCAACACGCGAAAATACCAATGAAACCAGCACAGTCCCCTGATAGGCGATGACGAGGATCGACAAACCAGCGTAGTTCAGAAAGGTGCCGTTTGTATGGTTCAAGCGCCTGGCGTTATAGAACGAACTTTCATTCGAGTTCCAAAGTTGATCCCAGTCGACCAGCAGCACGATCAGTCCAAAACCGATCAATGTCAGCAGCAGTAGCGGAATCGATTGCCTGATATCAGTCCAATTTTGGGTTCCGATGGTTGCTGGAACGGAAAACAGGGCACCGAAAAAACAGTACAACAATGCAAATCGAATGCCAGGATCGACGTTCGTATTGCCCCCGATTGCCGTCATTCCCACTGCCAACATGGACACAAAGAAAACGGCGATGATTTGCCGATCGACTCGGTTGGGAACGATCCAGCGGAGAATGGATGGCATCATATTGGGCTTTCAGTCCTGTTTCAGCTTCAGATTGTACACCACAACCTGAATTGCCAATCGTCCAGTTCCCCCAATTGTGATTCCCTTCCCATCCGGCAAGGTCAACCCTGGCTAGCAGGCATTTGCCAAGTTGATTACGGCGCAGGTTCCGTCGATAAAACCTGAAACGTTATGAATGGATCGATCCGCCGCCGATCACGATTTGCCAGAAGTAAATCGCACAGATTCAAGGATTGAACGTGGCGACGCGTTGAAGAAAACTGCAAGTTCACGGATGAACATAAAAACATTGCGATCGCGTTTTACCCTCGCCGCAGCAAGTCTGCTGGTATTTGCTGCTGCGCCGAATTGGACCTGGGGACAGGCTTCCGTCGCCGACCAGTATGGACTGGCTGCCGGGCATTACGAGCGAGGCGAATTTGAACAATCGACGAGCCGATTTCGTGACCTGATCCGCGATTTCCCGGATTCGCACCAAGCGTCGTTGAGCTATTTCTTTCTGGGAGAATCACTCGTCCAACAGCGGGACTATCAGGCTGCCTTTCCCGCATTCGAGATTTTCGTCAAACACAACAGGGGCCACGAGTATATTAAGCGGGCACAATTCCGACGTGCCGAGTGCGCCTGCCAGTTGAACTGGTCCGAACAGGCCGTAAATCTGTTGGAAGAATTCATTCAGGAATACGCCAACGACCCCCTCAACGATTTTGCCCTGAATTACCTGGGCGAAATGCGACTGAAACGTGGCGAACCGCAACTGGCCCGTCAGGTTTTTCAGCAGGCACTCAAACAATTTCCGAAGTCGCCGCAATCAAATCGCCATCGCTTTGGTTTGGCCAAGTCGTTGTTGGCATTAGGGGAAAAAGACGAGGCCAGTCGATTTTTTGCCATGCTGACGGTCGATACGACGGAACCCCTGTTTGGTTTGGCTTCAGCTCAGATAGGTATAATCCAGTTTGCGGAACATCAATTTTCTGAAGCCAAACAGAATCTGCTGGCGGCAGTGGGCAGTCCGATATCGGAACCCAGCCGAATCGAAGCCAAATACTGGCTCGCCCGAACGGAATTGGCGCTTGATCAAAACGCAAACGCCTGGCAGCTGTTTCAGGAAATCGCCAACGGCTCCGTCGATAGTGATTTGAAATCGGCCATCCTGTTTGATGGAGCGATTGCTGCCTCGCGATCCGGCGAACCGCTGTCTGCCCTCGGATGGCTGCGACGATTGCAAACCACCTGGCCAGACAGTAAATGGTCGGACAATGCACTGCAGCTGGAAATTGAACTTCTATACCAACAACAGTTGTATGACGATGCGCTGCAAAAAATAGCCCTTTTCGATGAACGATTCGGCGGTCACACCAACCAGTCGATTGTTCGTGAGTATCAAGGGCGAATTTTTTACGATCGGGGCGAGTACGACAAAACCGTTGAGACGTTTCTGACGTTGTTGGATCGATTTGGAAGCGAATCAGTGAAAACAGAACAGGCTGATACGTGGCGTTACCTCTTGGGCCTGGGATATCTAGGGCAGCGGGAATATGAACTGGCCGTCGCGCAGTTTGGAAAAATCGGGATGCAAAACCGAGATTCCACTTTTCAATCCACGATTCTAATGGCGGAAGCATCAGCCTCGATTGGCATGAAACGTCCAGACCGGGCGATTGGCCTTCTGGAACGATATGTCGCGATCAATCCGCGAGGAACAGGAGCCGATCGAGCTCGCTCCGATCTGGTGCTTGCCTTCGCTCAAACCGGCAACTGGAATCGGGCTCGTCAATCACTCCAGGAATTGGAACAGAACCACTTGGTAAAAGCGGTTTATCTGGACTCGATATTGCTGCTGGCCGAACTGGCTCTGCTCGATCGGCAATACGATTATGCTGAAACATGTTTTGGCAAACTTGCCCAACCGGCACTGCCTCGGAAATACATCGTCCGTGGCATGTCCGGGATCGCTTGGACTCGACTGAGTCGTGGGGACGAGTCATCAGCAGTTGAAGTTTTCGAACAACTGATCGATGAATTCCCGGAAACCACTCTTGCCGCGGAATCCGCGATGGCCTGTGGCAGGCATCTCGAACAAAACGATGATTACGCTCGTGCCATTGAGATGTATGAACTGGTTCAATCCCGATTTGCCGATTCTGAGTTCGCGCCTCGGGCAAAACTCAGACAGGCATACAACCTGTATCGAACTGGCGGAACCGAAAATCTGAAGATTGCGGAACGGTTGCTGCAAGACCTGCAGGTAAACGAATCAGAAAATAGTGACGAGGCGCTTTACCAATTGGCGTGGATCTACCTGGAAACGGACCGAGTTCCCTTGGCGACAGAGTTGTTCGCCAGAATCAGCGAAAACTGGTCCAGTAGCAAGTATTGGGCCGACGCCACCTATCGGGCTGCTCAAAACGCGGTCACCAGTGGCGACATGGAATTGGCAGACGAGTTGGTCAACCGATTGCAATCGCGGCCGCTCGACATTCGGATTGAAACCCGAACGACTTTTTTGAAGAGTCAAATCGCGATCCATCATCAGCAATGGGCACAGGTAGGAGAACTGTCGGGCAGTCTGCTGGCGAAAACGGACGATGAGTCACTCCGCAAGAAAGCCCGCTATTGGCTGGCCGAGTCGATGTTCCAGCAGGGCAATTACGATGCGGCAATCGTGGAGCTGCAGCGGTTGATTGAAGATCCGAGTTTGATTGCGACTGATCGTTTGGCGTGGGTTCATTTGCGACGGGCACAATGTCTGGGGTATC
>JBGSXT010000460.1:0-2920 GCA_041751295.1 Mariniblastus sp. | reverse complement strand
TCATGACTTCAGTAATCACCAAGTCCGCGTTGGCTGAACCACAAAAAAACAAACCATAGGAAATCATTACGATCAAACTAAATTTTACGCTCATGTATTACTCCGGTTGAAAACGACTCGAGAAATGTGTCGTCCAAATCTTAATGTAGGTCTGTTAAAAACCAATGAAGACCAAGCGACTCTAGCATTAAGATTTTCGTCAAGAATCGAAGGGCTAATTCCGAGGATTCGAAACAATTTGTCACAGCAATCCGCCGCAGTGATTTCTGCGACTGCGCGGAGCGACTGACTATACTTAACCTCCGGACAGTAGAGCAACAAACGGGGAAACGTCCGACAGGTTGACCGCGCCATCTCCGTTGATATCCGCTTTGGCGCTGAATCCGCCGGTACTAATCAGTTGCACAAATGGATTGACATCCGACAGATTGACGACACCATCGCAGTTGATATCGCCGACAATCCCCCCCATATCTTCTTTGAAAATACCTGGAGAACCGACAAGCGTAACACTCATCATCTTGTCATCCAGAAACGGATTCGATTCAAACGCGCCGTTTTCGCCCAGTATCGAATTTCGAATGTCCGAAAAACCAGGACCCGTTCGCTCGATAGTCATGGGGACACCCGTGAATTCACTGGTGTATTCCAGGGTATCGATCAGAATCAGTGTCGAGCCGTCGACATCAAACAGATTGATGGAATCGCCGCCGGCACCCAGATTGCCGCCTCCGAACGGTAGTCCAATGAGGCCCGTGTTGCCCCAGATGGACAGGTATTCGAAGAATGAGTTGTCAAAATTGGGGTTGTCCGCCTGGAGGCTGGTTAGAAAAACCGCTGATTCGCCGGGGAGCAATGCGAACGTTTCGAGAAATCCACCGGTCGACAGCATGGGATTGGAGTCATCGTAGAAGATTTCGCCGGTGTCAACCGTCGTATCACCTAAATTGGTGATTTCAAACCAGTCCGCCGTTCCATCAGCACCGGTCAGTCCGGTCCAGGTTTCCGTAACGCGAACGTCAAAGATGTCGGCGTCAGCGACGGACGACATCCAGCACAGGGTCACTGCAATCAATAGGATTCTCAAATTCATTGTCAACTCCAAGTTGGGTGAGTTAGTTAAAACAGGTAGAAAAATCAATCAACGTAACTTCATTGGGAATTGCCTCATCGACCGGCCGGCGAAGCCGATTCGGACGTCTCAGCCCGTGCCGACTTGTCGGCTGTCTTTCCGATCGCGAAGCAGTAAATCATGGTTGGCTGCTGAATTTTGAAATCGTTGTCTGTCGCGACCAGCAGCGTCCGGCGACCATCGCTGAGTTCGGGACCCCAAGTCAGGCCTTCGATCTTTTCGGGCATCGATTTGCCAGCCAGTCCGAATCGTTCGTCCAACAGGTCAATAAACGTTTCCTTGCCTACCGGCTGAATTTCACCCGGGATCGAATCGGCCGGCAGACTCTTCCGATCCTGGATTTCGGTGGCGTCGGAAAGATCGACTTGCATGATTTTTTTGAATCGCGATTGGGTGCCTGCTTCGCCGTCCCGTTCGATAACCAAAAACGTCTGATTCCCGTATGCAAGAATTTCGTTCAACTTATTGCCGGGTTCGTCGAGCGGATAAAGGAACTCTCGGAAGGATTCCTGTTTCGTATCAAGCTCCAACAGTCGGCAATTCATCCCTTTCGGTTTTCCCGATTCGCGGTGCGAACAATCCTGCAACAACGAACTTTGAAACAGCGCGAACAGCCGATCACCGTCATTTGAAACAGCCAACCCTTCAAGCCCTTGATTTCCCTGGCGGCCACAGTCGTTGCTCCTGTTTTCATCTTCTTTGGTTAAACAGGGAGTCTTGACCTGGTAACGATCGGGGACCTTGAATCGCCGCAGCAACTTTCCGTCAGTCGTAAATTCCAGCAGATGCGGTCCGTACTCATCGGACAGAAAAAAACTGCCATTTGGACCTAGTCGGATTCCTTCCGGATCAAGCCTGGCAGTTTCCGATTCCGTTTCTTCGTAACGGCTGGCCAACCCGGTGAAACATCGGGCACCATCTTTCAGAATCGACGAACTGACGACTTCAAATCCTGCTGCTGCCGATCGGTTGGCTGTTTCCAATCGATTCAACGGCAAACGGACAACATGAACGCGACAGGTCCAATCGACCTCGCCGTCTTTGGGACCTCGGTCCGGCAGCGCCAGATACAGGTCGTCTTTGCCCAAATATTCCAGTGCTGAAATACCGCCGAACAGGTTGTGTCCGAGTCCCGGTTCCAGCTGCTGCTCCATTCCAGATTGATCGACTTGAGTGCCTGGAATGGAAAACGTGCCCATCCATTCGATCGCTTCGTCCGCGCCAGCCGACGAATGAACCAGCAGCAAGACGACCAGCAACCATCCAGGAAAGACCAACAATTTGTCAGGGCGAACCATCATTTTCTTCGCAGATTTCTTTCCGGATCAATACGAGTCGCTGGGAACCAGTTCACCACCGGACCGCGTGCACAGGCGAGCAAAGGTCTCCGGATCAATCGATTCCTGCAGGAAATGTGTGGAGCCGTCGGCGAAATTGAAATTCGCTCCATCCCGATGGAATGCATAGACTTCGCTGACGTTGATTGCGTTGATCACTTTCGGTCCCCATTTCATCAGCCCATCGGCAGAGGCACCGTTGATGCTGAACGTGCAATCGGGATCCGCCCAGCCCGTCCCATCGACAGGAACAATTTCGCCTTGATAGACGACTGCTTTATCATCCGTGTAGTTCTGAAAATCCTCCAAGGTCATTTTTCCCCGCGCGATCCAGACTTCCGGTTGCCCGGCACATTCGGCGACAAACAGTGTGTTGCTGAGTCCGTCGTAACAGTCGCGAATCTTGTTGGGTTCGTATTTACCCAGAAATCCAACGGTCTCACTCTGCCGA
>JBGSXT010000459.1:0-1695 GCA_041751295.1 Mariniblastus sp. | reverse complement strand
TCCAATCTTCGCCGCAAATTATTGACGTTTGTGATTGTTGGCGGTGGTCCGACGGGAGTCGAATTAGCGGGCGCGATCGGAGAGATGAGCCGGTTTACACTGGCCCGCGATTTTCGCTCGATCGATGCCAAATCGACTCGCGTTTTTCTGATGGAAGCAGGACCAAGAATTCTGGCAGCGTTTCCCGTTGAATTGGCGGACCGAGCAGCCAGAGACCTCGAATCCCTGGGTGTGCAGATTTGGACGTCCAGCAGTGTTGGTGTTGTGGATGCCGACGGAGTCCAGGTCGGGAACGATCGAATTACGGCCAGTACCGTCATTTGGGCTGCTGGCGTCGAAGCCTCCTCGTTGGGGAAGCGACTTGGATTGCCCGCCGATCATCAGGGTCGAATCATTGCCAATGCCGATTTGAGCGTCTCGGGTTTTGAGAACATTTTTGTTGCCGGTGATCAGGCGCATTTCAAATCCGACGACGGAGAAATTCTTCCCGGTCTGGCTCCCGTTGCCAAACAGCAAGGTGAATATTTTGCAACGTTGATCCGAAACGACTTGTCCGGAAAACCGCGCAGGCCATTTCAGTACCGGGATCAAGGAATCATGGCCACGATCGGTCGCAACCGGGCGATAGCGGTCACGGGAAAATGGCAAATGACTGGACGCCTGGCATGGATCGCTTGGCTGGTAGTCCATATCTATTTCCTGACGGGATTTAGAAACAGATTCTTCGTGGTCCTGCAATGGGCGTGGTCGTATTTTACGTATCGCCGCGGTGCCAGACTGATTCTGGGTGATCGGAAATCGTTCGATGCGATCGAGACTCCAACGGAATAAATTTGAAGGTCGGCCTCAAACCTTTTAACCGTCCCCTTTCAACAGCTGAGCGATCGTCTATTCTGTCATTGATGCATAGATTATGTGCGACATTTGAGAACAGTCGGGGTCAGAAATGAAATTGTCGGAGCTGAACTACTTTGCCATTTTTTGCGCTTTTCTGGTGGCGATTTGCTGGGGTTTGTATGGGCCAACGCTTACCAATGCGCGGGCGCCGAACAAAGAGTGGGGGCCGTTCAAGCCTTATGTCTTCATCGGCGTCGCCTACCTGGTGATCGCGATCATCGGCGGCTCGATCATGATGAAAATGGTTTTTAATGACAATTTTGATTTTACCGGCAAGTATGCGCCTGCCATGAAATGGGGATTCCTGGCCGGGTGTCTGGGTGCGTGTGGCGCTTTGGCTCTGACATTTGCCTTGACGAAAGCCCTTGGCAAGCCGTCGTACGTAATGCCCATCGTCTTTGGAGGTGCGGTTTCCATTAATGCGATCGTGGCCTACTTCATCCATTCGGGTGAAACCATCAATCCCCTGATGTGGGTCGGCATGGTCCTGGTCGCGATCGGAATCTGTTTGACCGCTTACCATACTCCACACGGTCACGCGCCGAAACAACCGCCTTCGGTATCGGCGGATGCTCAAACCTCATTCGATGCCAAAGAGTCTTGGAAGGCAGCTGACGGAACCTGAACCGGTAGCTTCTTGGAACCTATGCGGTTTGCTCCTGGATTTTTTGCAGCTGACCGCTCTAAGTAAGCAAAAACAAGGAAAATTCGCGAATCGCTGCGAAAACTTGCGAATGGCGGTAAAGAATCTAAAATGGAACTTAAACTCCCGAACATGGCTTTCAGATTGATTTGCAG
>JBGSXT010000458.1:0-2495 GCA_041751295.1 Mariniblastus sp. | reverse complement strand
CCGACACCTGGTTCAGGGTGTCGATGTTTGGCTGAATAATCCGCGCCGACCTCTGGAAGCCTCTGGAACCAGCGGACAAAAAGTGGTCCTGAACGGCGGCCTGAATCTTTCGATCCTTGACGGCTGGTGGGCCGAAGCGTTTGATGGTGAAAACGGATTTGGCATTGGCAATGGAACCAGCCATGTTTCGGAAGAAGTTACCGATGAACGCGATTCCGAATCGCTGTATCGCGTTTTGGAATTCGAAGTCGCTCCGATGTTTTATCTGCACGACATCGACGGATTGCCGCGCGAGTGGCTGAAGCGAATGATGAACTCGATCGCGACATTGGCTTGGCGATTCAGCTCCGACCGGATGGTGATGGACTACGCCAATCACGTCTACGTTCCGGCCGCTGGTGGACTGAGTTGCCGGATGTAGACCTGGCAACCAGTTCACTATTGAAGCAATACCAGCGCGACTGCCACGGCAAATTAAAACGCCGACGCGCCGGGTTGGCTGTTGTCGTCGGAATAGATTGAAACCGTGCCGCCGCAGACCAACACCACCCTGACGGATTACGATATTTCTGGCAATCCGTTGGAAGTAACTGATGCCAACGGCAATACCGTTGGATATACTCAACGCACTCGGTCCACAGTTGAAGATGGCTGTCGATCCGGGTGATTTGAGCCCCGATACCGAGCCTCAGTAATTTGGCGTTTCGTTCGGACATGACAGTCTGGTCAGCAGGTCACCTGGCGTGTTTGGCAGCGGCCCACGAGTATTTTCAGTGGTCAGTCGTTTTGAATCCTAATTCGAAGAAACCCAAACGAATCACTGTCGTTGCGTGGTAAATCATTGAATTTTATCTGATTGAAAGGTTCAAATGGTAACATTTGCTCTTTTTGTTGCACTGTTTCAATTACAACCGTTCAATGTTCAGGAGAATGAGGATCGCAATAGGGAACAAGTTGGCGAGGTATTGGGGAAGGCAGTTTATCGCGATGAGTTGTCTCATTCATCGGACACCCCGCTTATTAATCAACTACAGATACTTTTTGCTGCTCCAGTTTTGGAAGAATATAAAAAGGCCCATTTGGAGGAGATTACGCCGGCCAAATCTGAAATTTCAAATGCCAGAGAGTATTTTGATCGGAAACACGAGGACCGAATCAAGCAGGGTCGGCCAGGCCTCTTGAAGCAAATCGAAGTGGTTGAAGAGAAACTGGCTCAAAGCAACCTTGCCGAATTTGAGCGAGGGAAACTTGAGTCCAAATTGTTCGTTTTGCAAACAAAACTCAAGGCCCCCGGATTACAGTTTGCAAAGTACTATGTCGGCAAATGGAAACTCGAACGACATATTTATCACAAATTTGGCGGCGGGCGAATTCAGTGGCAACAAGCGGGCTTGGAGACATTTGATGGTTGGCACGAGTTTTTCAAGTCGCAAGAGGACGTCGGAAAGTTCAAAATTACAGACCCAAAGATAAGAAGAAGTTTTTATCAGCCTTGGACCGAAACCGATCAGGGACAATTCCTCTCTGATGACCAAATTGAAGACCAGTTCCTCCACCCCGAATGGCTTAAGAAACTGGTTCCTTAAGGGAGCCGGGATGGCATTGCCGCGATTGACGGAGTTACCCCGAAGGCATGCCACCTTGCGCGTGGAACATGGCACCAACGCTGGATTTGAATGGTGACTCGGGTTTTGGGTGGCATTTCCCACGCTTGTCTTGGGCATGCTTGCACTGAACAACGATTTGCTGCCTGCTCCTCGTCGAAAAACCGACTGACTGAAATTGTTCCAGCGCCGCTGCATGGCAGCTTGGATGCGATTATCCTTTGAGTATCGATCGAGATTCCCTACCAACGCTAAAGAAGTAAGCGAGCAAGTCACTTCTACTTGCCCGCAAATCCCGCCAAACCCAGGAAACGGTTCGTTGCTTTCCGGGAGGCGATGATTCGCGTCATCAATAAACAGGTCCAGGCCGATCCGGCGGTCACCAACACGCAGCGTGCCGACGCCGGGCTGCCGGTCGATTCGACCACGCGGAACCCGGTCCCCGTCCCGACCACGGCGCCGATGGTGCATCTGGAAGCCGCCACTGTGCAGCAGCACGTGTTCCGGTTCACCAGTGCGGTCGACGCTCACGCCAACGTCCGCTCGACGGGAGTGAAGTCGATCCAGATCTTCGGTGCCTTCAACACCGCGCCCGTCAGCGACAGCGATTTCGATCTGCTGGGCTCGACGACGCGGATGAACGCGACGTTGAACTTTCCGATTTCCGACGCCGGCAAATCGATCTGGTACCGCTTCCGCTACCTCAACACCGAAGACCAACCCGGGCCTTGTACCACCACCCTCGCCGCCACAATCTTGAAGTAGCTGATCATCAAGTAGCCGATGGGCGGATAAAAAAGGGGCATTCCACTTTTTACTGAATTAGAATGTCCCTTTCGCCTTTCCACAGGGACGCTTGTGTAAGCTACAATGACGACGGGGAGACGACCG
>JBGSXT010000457.1:0-3994 GCA_041751295.1 Mariniblastus sp. | reverse complement strand
GGATCGACGGGAGAAAAGACCGCCCACAATACGAAAGTCAGGATCGCGATCAGCACAACGGCCGGAACAAACCAGCCTGCGACGGTATCAGCGACTTTCTGGATCGGAGCGCGGCTGCGTTGGGCGCTGGCCACCAGGTTTACAATTTGGGAGAGTACGGTGTCATTGCCAATTCGCAGTGCTTTCATCTGAAAGGCACCCGTTTGATTGACCGTGCCGCCAATCACCTGGTCACCTGTCGTTTTCGATACTGGCAGAGGTTCGCCCGTGATCATGGACTCGTCGACGGAACTGCGGCCCTCGATGATTTCGCCATCGACGGGAATCCTGCCACCAGGGACAACTTTGATGATCTCATTCTGTTGGACTTCCGCGAGCGCAATTTCTTTTTCGACGCCGTCGCGGATAACGCGTGCGGTCGGTGGCGCTAGCGACAACAACTCGCGAATCGCGCCCCCCGTTTGGCGACGAGCGCGAAGTTCCAGGACTTGCCCAAGCAGCACGAGGGCGATGATCACAGCCGCCGCCTCAAAATAAACGGCGACACTGCCATGTTCCTTGAATGACTCTGGTATCCAATGGGGAAACAACAGCGCCATCATGCTGTAGACGTAGGCCGCCCCAACACCGAGTGAAATCAGCGTGAACATGTTCAGATTCCACGTCGCGATCGAGCGCCAGCCTCGAACAAAAAACGGGAACCCACACCATAGCACCACGGGAGTTGCCAGCGCGAACTGAATCCATCGCGAAACAGCTGGCCCGCCAACCCATTCGTTGATGGCCAGTCCGAGCATCGGCAGCATGGCAAGAAGGAATACGGGAATCGATAGCGCCACGGCGACCCAGAACCGCCGAGTCATCGACAGCAGTTCGGTGTCGTCGACTGGCGATTCGACCGTAACAAATTTCGGTTCCAGTTCCATGCCGCAGATCGGGCAGGAGCCGGGCGAATCCTGTTCAATTTCCGGGTGCATCGGACAGGTATAAATCGTCTTTGACCCCGGTTGTACAGTCTCAGCTGGCTCCAGGGCCATGCCGCACTTGGGACAATCTGTCGGCTTGGCGCTTTCGACTCCAGCGCACATCGGGCAATAGTACTTGGCATTGGACGACAACGGGTGATCCAGTTTCGTGTGTTGCCGTTCGTTTTCAGCTGCCGACTGGCAACAATCCGATTTTTCTGTCGACGCGGACTGGAATTTCTGCAGGCAATGTTGGCTGCAAAAATGAAAAGTCTCACCCTCTTTGGTTGCTGAAAATCCTGTCAACGCATTGACAGTCATCCCGCAGATGGGATCGACAAATTCGACCTGGTTGCTATTCATTTCAGTTTTTCAAGTAAGATAAGACTGAGCCTAGTCCCGGGTCGTTTGTCGGTTTGATTATGTTCGTTTTCATTGTAACGAATCTGCGAAACAAACTTGGGCACCATTTTTTGGAATGGACTCAAAAGTCGGTCGGCGCACAATCGGCGCAACTATCCTGATAATCGGCTACGATGGAAAATACGGAAGCTATTCTAGCAGTTGATGACAAGAACCATTTCGGGCACGCGATCAGTTTTCGTGCGGCATTTCGGGTTTGGTGCAAGGTTGCCTTGTTGAGTTTCGGCGGCCCGGCAGGCCAGATTGCGATGATGCATCGAATTCTGGTGGAAGAAAAACGCTGGGTCAGCGAAAACCGCTTTCTTCACGCGCTCAACTACTGCATGCTGCTGCCTGGCCCCGAAGCCCAACAATTGGCAATTTACATCGGTTGGCTGTTGCATCGGACAGCCGGCGGCCTGATGGCGGGGCTGTTGTTTATTCTGCCAGGCTTCGTCAGCATTCTCGCGTTGAGTATTTTGTACGCAGGCTATCATGAAATGACAATCGTGCAGGGGATTTTTTACGGACTGAAACCAGCCGTCGTTGCGGTTGTCATTCAGGCCGTGGTTCGGATCGGGAAACGATCGCTCAAAAATGGGATGATGGTCGCCTTGGCCGCCGCTGCATTCATAGCAATCTTTTTCTTTCAGATATCATTCCCCCTGATCGTACTAGCCGCCGCCGTAATCGGATTCATCGGCAGCAAGTACCGACCGGATATTTTTGCATTGAGGAATGGACTCGCCACCCAATTCGACGTTGGCGTTGATCGCGCGATTTCCGACAGTCACGTGATCGCAAATCGGCCCCGCCTGGGCCGCTCAATTCGCGTTCTGGCGGTTTGGATTCCGCTTTGGCTGGCTCCGATTATGGCTCTTTGGATATTCACTGGCAAAGAAAGTGTCTATACGCAACAGTCGTTATTTTTCAGCAAGACCGCAATGGTCACATTTGGCGGCGCGTATTCCGTATTGGCTTTTATCGCCCAGGAAGCGGTCAATACTCATCATTGGCTGGCACCTGGTGAAATGCTAGACGGCCTGGGGATGGCTGAAACGACCCCTGGCCCACTGATTCAAGTGGTACAATTCGTCGGCTTCATGGGAGCCTGGCGGAACCCCGGTTCACTCGAACCGCTGACTGCAGGAATCATCGGTTCGATCGTCACTACCTGGGTGACGTTTGTGCCCTGCTTTCTGTGGATTTTTCTTGGTGCGCCTTACGTTGAGTATTTGCGAGGGCATCGAGCGCTCAACGCCGCGCTGTCGACGATTACAGCCGCCGTCGTGGGGGTCATGTTGAACCTCTCAATTTGGTTCGCCCTGCACACACTGTTCGGTACCGTGAACGAACGACATTGGATCGGAGCCCGCTGGTTGGTTCCCGATCCGTATTCCCTGGATATTGCCGCCCTGATCATCGTGCTGGGAGCGTGCATCGCATTATTCGTATTCAAGCAAGGCATGATAACCACGCTCGCGGTCAGTGCCGTAATTGGATTGCTGTATTTTCTGCTGATCACGAACCACGGCACCTGTGATTTTTGATTGATGATTTTTGATTGATGATTTTTGCGTGTAGTAAGTAGCAATCGAAGATCGACAATCGCAAATCAAAAATTTCTTCAGTGATCGTGAGGCACTTCTTTGAAATTCCCCGAATAGGGTGTTCCTTCAACAGCTCCCGACAGGGAGCCTTCGTACTCTTTGACAATCCCAAGATTTTTGTGATTGCCGACGAAGCGGGAGGCTTTGCCTGCCGAATCGCTTTCCTGCGGGCTGGGTTTCAGGGAAACGTGGAACGCGGGATCTTTAATCGCCAACGTGATTTCCTCGGCGTCGATTGGGGTTGCGGTTTTTTCATCGTCGCCGAGGACATAAACCGTTGCTTCCTGTTTGTCGTGGTCGACCGTGAACTCGACGTGGAATTTGCCGCCGCCCCAATCAGCAATGGTCCCGCCATGGGGCCCCTCACCATGAGCATGCCCTTCCTCGTCGTGGCTTTTATGAACGGTGCCGTCGGCGTGAGTATGCTCGCCCGACTTGGCGGAATCGCCCATCGTCCCGGCATTGGGCTTCGTTGAATCACAACCGACCAATACGGCAATCGCGGCGATGGCAACGTATGCCATTACTTGAAAACTTTTCATGTTTAACTCCTTTGTGTTGATAAAGGTGGCCCGGGCACAATGCCTGAGCCGATGGGTTAACTAATTGCCTATCCGAAACGGGGTCAGACCCTTTGAAAACCAAGAGGGCCAGACCCCATTTCGGATAGTCTTTAAATCTCTTCAAAAGCGTCCTTCCTGGCGATCCTGACGGCATCCTGGCCGCTGAACTTCCAAAACAGCCCTGGGTGAATCAGGAATTCACAAAAGGTTGATGTAAACAATCCGCCCAGAATCACAGTGGCGACCGGATACAGAATTTCGCGGCCTGGTTCGTGGCCACCAAGAACCAGCGGAACCAAAGCAATTCCGGCGGTGAGCGCCGTCATCAGGACGGGTGCCAGCCTTTCCAAACTCCCTCGCAGAATTGTTTCTTTCGTAAATGCCTGTCCCTCCTCCCTCAGAAGGTGGATGTAGTGCGTAACTAACAAAACCCCGTTGCGAACGGCGATTCCTC
>JBGSXT010000456.1:0-3119 GCA_041751295.1 Mariniblastus sp. | reverse complement strand
TGATTTGAATTCTTCGGCTCAATATCTTCGTTGGACCTGGTAACGGCCGCTTCAGTTCGAATTTCGGTATTAAATGATTTCGATCTTGGCGGATCGAATTCGCCCTTGGCGAATTGCGAATCGCGGACGGCAACACCTTCGGCAGGCGGCGGTTGCAGCAGACCCGGCGGGATAGGATTCGTGCGCAGATCAAGTTCATTGTTTGTGATTGAAACGCCTCGATCGGCCGTCGATTCAGCTGCAAGAGTTTCAACGGCATCCGTTATTTCGAGTCCATCAATATTTTCTGATGGATGTGACGGCACCGGCTTCATCATCACCTGATAAACGCCGTACGAAAGAAACAGCATGAGGATTCCGACACTGGTATTCTTAATGGATTGCACGACAGTCCTCCTTGACTGACAACGGCTCGGCGCCGCGCTCGAGCGCGACGTTGCAAATTTCGGGCGAATGTTAAGAGAATCAACTGTTTCGCTAAAGCCCAATCGCCACTGTCCGAGCAATGCTGTGCTAGCTCCGGGCGATCTTTGTCTGCATCATTTCAGCGCACAGATGACGGGATCGGGCCAGCCTGTGGAAAACATTTGAACTCTGCCAGTTTCCCAAAAAATTCCGGGATGGTTTTGAAGGAGAGGGCGTCCGTGTGCATCATGCCGAATCAGACAGGACGAGTCGCAGGAATCGCGACTGATAGCTGGCAACAGTCGGGCGGGCAAACGTCATGACTGGCGGGCAGCTTTCCAATCGCCCTGCGTTGCAGGTCATACGCCCGTTCAAGAATCAGCTCCCGAATCATTGACACAAATTTCGGGTGAGTGCCTACAGTGCTGGCGCGCACCATGTTGATCCCCAGTTCGGCACATTTTTCACGCGCCTCGACATCCAGATCGAACATGACCTCCATGTGGTCGGAGACGAAACCAATCGGCATGATCACGATTTGGTTAATCCGCTGAGCGTTCAGTTCGTCGAGATAGTCGCGTACATCCGGTTCGAGCCACGGTTGCATGGGTGGTCCACTGCGACTTTGATAGACCAGACTCCAGTTTTTGATGTTTGAGTATTCGGCGACCAGTCGGCTCGATTCCTGCAACTGCCTCTCGTATTGGCACCCGTCGGCCATCGTTTTCGGAATGCTGTGTGCGGTAAACAGCACATAAATGCCGGAGCTGTGCTGTGGATTCAATTCATCCATCGCAACCTGCAGCCGCTCGGCAGCCGCTTCGATGAACGAGGGATGATTGAAAGGCATCCGCAGTTTGTGGATTCTCGGTGCTCCAGAGCCAATCTGTTGCTGCGCTTCAAAAATGTTTTCGCGGTACTGGCGACACCCTGAGTAACAGCTTGTCGTGGAAGTGAAGAATGCCAGCGCATCGCGAATTCCGTCGGCCTTCATCTGCAACAAGGTGTCTGCCAAAAATGGATGCCAATTTCTGTTTCCGAAATAGATCGGCAATTCAATTTCTGAGCTGCGAAACTCCTGCTCAAGGGCTGCAATCAAATCCCGATTCTGGGCGTTGATCGGACTGACCCCGCCAAAACGTTGATAATGCTCGGCAACCTCCAGCATTCGAATTTCCGGAACATTCTTGCCGCTCAGCACGTTCCGCAAAAAAGGCATTACGTCATCAGGGCCTTCCGGACCACCAAACGAAACGATCAGTAACGCCTGATACTTATCACGCAGATTATTCATTGCTGGTACCAGAAATGGTTCATTTTTGTTGGTGGCAGATCGCAAAGGATGTCAATCGGCGGCTACGTTGACAATCACCCTTGGAAAACGGTCGGGCAAGACGATATGATGATAATTCATTGATCAGATCACGAAACCCGCGTTAGACCGTTATGAAACCGGCAAGGGGACGGGTTTTTAACTTTCGAGTCGGTTTTGACTTTCAACCCATGGACCCATCGATTCAAAAATCATGAGTTTGATCGGCCTGTCTTATTCACACAAACGTGTACCGATTGCTTTTCGGGAACGCCTGTTCTTTGATGCCGATTCCATCGCCAATGCCTGCGCCCGCTTCCGCTGCGGCGAAGCCAAACCGTCATCGATCATTGAAATGGCGATTCTGTCAACTTGCAACCGGACTGAGATTTTCGCTTTTTCAGGCAATGAGGGAATTAATCAGCCTGAGCATGAAGCTTTTGAGGGTCTTTACGCCTTCGTCGAACAGGCTCGTGAAGTCAATCGCTCGGATCTGCAACAGTACGGCGAATGGAAGACTGGGCCAGATGTCGTAAGTCACTTGTCACGCGTCGCCTGTGGATTGGAATCTCTCGTCCTTGGCGAACCCCAGATCCTCGGCCAGGTGGGCGATGCCATGCGTTTGGGGTTGGTCATGAATTCTACTGGACCGGTGTTGACGAAACTTTTTCAAACGGCCATTCGAGCGGGTCGCAAAGCCCGCGCGGAAACCGAGATCGGCCAAAACAGCTTGAATATCTCCACGGTCGCAGTCAACACGGCGGAACGGGAACTCGGCTCGCTGGTCGGAAAGACCGTTGTGGTCCTGGGAGCGGGCGAAATGGCCGATTTGGCACTGGTTCAATTGCACAAGAAGGGCGTTACCAAAATAAAAGTTGTCAATCGAACGATCGCCAAAGCCACCGAGTTGTCTGCCCGTCACAACGGGAAAGCGTTCGTTTATGAACAGTTGAACGATCTGCTTCCCCAAGCGGACCTATTGATTACCTCGACGGGGGCGCCTCATACGCTGGTGACTCGCGAGATGATCGAATTTGCGATGCAGGTCCGGCCAAATCGGCCGATGATGATCCTTGATATTGCCGTACCACGCGACGTGGAGATGTCTGTTGAAGAGATCGCAAACGTCCAGCGCTGCGACATCGATGACTTGCAGATGACGACTGGCGAATCGGTCAGACTTCGCCAGCAGCAGATTCCACACGTGGAATCGATCATTCAATCGGAAGTCGACCAGTTCATGAAATGGTTTCGCGGCATCGGGATCGAGACCACAATCGCGAGACTGAGAAAAAAGGCCGACCGTACCCGGAAGAACGAACTTCGGCGGTTAGCCAGCCTGTTGCCGGAACAAGATCCGGCAACTTGGGAAGCGATCGAGAGATTCGCCGAGTCGCTCGTC
>JBGSXT010000455.1:0-3407 GCA_041751295.1 Mariniblastus sp. | reverse complement strand
AGTCCGCCGATCTTGATCAAGTCGATTTCGGACGGAATCTCCGGTGTTCCAACGATCCGCAGGTTGCTGACTCGCGCGTCATTGGCGGAGTCATTCGACTGCAGCAACAGCCACGGATCCGGATCGCTGGCGAAAATTTCCTGATGAATCTGTATACCGTTGGTCCACGTCGTGACCTTCCGTCCGTCGACGACTATCCTGAATTCGGCCTGCTGATCCCAGTCGGGCAGTACGACTTCTTTCGTCACCTCCTTAGACGAATTGATCCCCTTGGCAACTCGGATCCCCTTCAAATCGGGAAGGGGTTCTGCGGAATGCATCCCCCAGGCGATGGAAACTTCGTTGTGATCTTTTGTTGTTCGATTGGCAACGATCTCGAACTGCCCGCGCAGCGGCGATTGAAAATAGAGTTGACTCCAGGTTTCTCCAGGAAAATGCGAAGCCTCACCTTTGGCGACCGACCAGGTGGACGGTCGATGCCCGGCGTAGCGATGCTCCGGTTTCAGAATGGGAACGGACGCCCATTGGGATCGTGTTTCCTCGGTTGAATGCTTCACTTCATCCGTCGACAACGATTGGGCGAACCGTTTAATGTCACCCACTAGCACATGGACCTTCCGCTTGAAATTCCTGTCGTTGGATTCCGTGTCCTTGTCGCGCTCAAAATCGCGCAACTTGCGGGCAATATCGTTTCCAGCGGACCAATGTTCGCGATGCTGTCCGGCCTGTAGGGCAACAACATATTCGGCCAGCCTGTCGTTGGCCGGTGTCCCTTTCGGATACGGTTTTTCAACTGCGGCCCGGATAAAATTCAATGTGTTCTGAATGGATTCATCGTCCCCGGCTTCCAGAGCAACCAGTGCCTTGAGTGCCGTAATATTGCGCTGCTGAACGGGAGAAGACGTCTGGAATTGTTCAATGAAACCCGACAAATCTTCGATCCGGTTGTGTTGCACGGCCAATCGAATAAGTTCAATTGCAGGACACAGAAAGTTTCCGAACCCATCGTCCTCGATCGCCGAACCATCAGGCGTCTGCGGGACTTGTGAACAGTAAAGCCGGATGCCGGGATGAGTTGCCGATGGCAGAACCCACTCAGCCAGATAATCAAACGCTTCGTCTGCCGACATCTTGCGAGCTTTTCGGACAATTTCACCTGCCAGCGGCGCGATCATGGTATCGTTGGCGATCGTCGCCACCGCGAGCACAGATTCCGGCGAATCGGGTTGTTCAAATTCCAGCATTTCCTCAGCCGATGGCAAACGTTCAGGCCAGTCTCCCGTGAGGACCGCATTGCGAACCTGAGACGACTGCTGACGGAATCGAAATAATCCGAATCGATGGCTGAGTTCGGGTTCCAAAGGACGTTCGCAGACGACAGTTCCGTTCAGCGTCACGATGGCGATGTTGTCTCGCAGCTGCAGCCGAACACTGTTCCAATCGTCGGGCTTGAGGGGCAGCGGATCGGGTCCCCGTCGAATTCCCTCTTCAATAATGGAGTTTTCAGGCTCAATGGCAAGCACGCCTTCATCCCATGCCGTTGCGATCCAGTGCGAACGAACACCCTGCGGTTCGAGCAGCAAGGCGACTTGACCGATCGTCGGATGTGCTACCGTCGTTCCTGGCGTGTAAAAAAACTCGTATTCGAATGATTCACCTTCCAGCAACGGACGTTGGTAGTAAATCCAGCTTTGCCGTTTTGCCTCAATATTTTCAAATCCCGTCCCTTTCAATATTCCATCCGTCGCACTCCAGTCAAACGTTGATGGTTCTGTATTCTGATTTTGGGCGACGATATCCTGTTCACTGATTGGCGTTTCTGCCATCAGTCGTTTGCGCGGTTGTTTATCGCCAAAGGTCTCGCAGTTCCAGCCGTCCATGCGATCATCTTCGATCAACGACACGGTTCTCGGAATCACTACATCTCCGGAGACGCGCACATTTCGAAACGCGCTGATGTCGGAACCGTAGCTGTAAAGAAACAGCCACGGGCTGGTAGCCGCCATTTCTTCCTGATAGACCATTTGGCCATTCTGCAAATGCCGGACGACACCATCGCGCAATTCGATCGCTACTTGATTGAATGCAGGGCGGTTACGCTTCGCGACGGAACCCCGGTGAAAACTTTCATGCCCTGATTCCGATTGAACGGAAGTCGACGAATCGTAGTCCTGTGACAAAACATGAACGCCGCCAAAACCGGCACTGCCTTTTGCCCAGTTGTCATCGAAGCAATCCATGGAGATGGTAAAGTTACCGGTCAGTGGACAACGAAAATAAAGTGCGCTGCTGTCCGTGTTGCATAATGACACAAATTGAGCATTGTACGTCGTCCACCAGGGCCGCGAGCAACCGCTCCTTTCGCTGCCGTTGACCGCCGACCAGTACAACAGCTGGCTGCCGGGAGAAGCAGGATCCGGTGGTGACTTGGCGGAGACCCGATGGGCCCAGTCCCAATTGACCATCTGCAGCGCATAGTACGGGGTCAGATTCTGAAGCTCACTTCGAAAGCGGGGGAGTTGATCCTCAACGATCCCGACAAACGCAGTCGATTGAAGACAGGCCTGAAACACCAGATAGTCACCGAAAGAACTGGGTTGCGGCTGGCCTTCTTGACCCTCTTTCGGTTTCATGCGATCCGCGAACGTGTCTTGCAGTGCCTGGACGGCCGGGACACCGGCGACCGTGTCGTCCTGGGCGATCAGGATCAGTGCCAACAGGATATCGGCCGACGGCTCTTTCTTCTCGACCAACGGCTCCAATTGTTGACGCAGCTCGGTCAACTTGTCCGTTTGTTTTGCGGACTCCACAAGTTCCGTCAGGTTGCTGATGAGTCGCGTCTGAAGCTGCGGCCAGTCCGAACCATCCGCGCTTTCGAAAGCCTTTGGAACCATCGTTGGCGTACATGGGTTGTACGAAGCTCGCAACGTTTGCCGACTATCTTTGGGCATCGTCCAGTCGTGCCAGGCTTGATAACGTTCCACCGCTGGCAACGTCCTTAAGTATTGGATAGCGGTCGCCATAGTTGCGCCAACATCAGGCTGCGAATATCGCGTGGCCTCAACGTCATTGGCACGCCCCAGGTAGTCGAGCGCCACATACGGCATGTTCAGTTGAGAGGCTTGTTGGGCAAGGCTCGCAAAATCCAGCATCTGTATGTACAACCCATAGTCTCCGCCATATCGACTGTAGAACGACTGACGGGTCAGCATCACACTGTCGAAATGCTCCTGTATCGATTTTTGATCCCCCGATTCCGCCAGATATCTGTTGACCATGGTTGCGAGGCGACCACCAATCTGAGGTTCGACCTGGTTCTGACCTGCGGCCGCCTTCATTTCCTGCTGAAGTATGAACCGGAGTATCGGAAACGCCGCACTCTTTAACGCTGGCGTTTCAAACGATCG
>JBGSXT010000454.1:0-1589 GCA_041751295.1 Mariniblastus sp. | reverse complement strand
CGATCCGATTTTTTTCCATTTCATTGGCCAGCGAATCCAGTGATCCAATGTCGTTGCGGATTTGCATCGCATCATTGCGCAGATTCTGTTGAATCTGGCCCAGCTTGGATCGCAGATTGTCAGTGTCCAGTTCGTTCAAGGATTTGAGGATCGACGCCGTTTGCGAGCTTTGTTCGGGAAGCAGAGCATTGACAACCCGCATCGGCGGAGTGTCGTCATTGGAGTTGGCCGTTGGACCGGACAATCCGTTTCCGAGTTGCGGCAATGGACGAAACAGTTCGACCTGGTTGTGGATATTGCTGAGATCATTGTTGAGCCGATCAACCATGGAATGTGCGGCAATCAGTTCCGCATGCCGGGCCGACGATTTTTGCTCGATGGTTTTCTGGGCGGAGCTCAATTGCAGCTTGAATTGCTGAACATTTCGGCTGTCGGCATCGAAATCCTGCAAACTGCCGCCGATGCTTTCGATGACCTGTTCCATCAAGACCTGTTCAAACCTTGTTCCGGATCCCAGGTATTCTGCCGTCAAACGGTAACGATTCGCGCTCCCTTGTTGGGCGACGTGAAAGTTGAATGCATCCCGTACGGCGGCGAGGTTTGGTTCCGCGAACGGTTCATTGGCGATGGCACCCGACCGACTATTGGCTGCTGCCAGATAAGTGGAAAGTTTGGACTCGGACAATTCTTCGCCAATGATCTGATGTATGAAATCCTCAGGGCTGCCGCCCGATGTCGAAACGTCAACATCAACGAAAGTTCTGAAATCGCGGATCGGTTGAGCGACAATGAAACAAATTGCAACGAATACCATCAACGACGTTGTCAGGAACGCGATCCGTTTCTTCCAGCGAAAGGTGTTTTCGTAAGGTTTCAAGTCGCCGTTGTTTAAAGAATTGTCGAGGTTCATGGTAATAACGGTTCGGGAGCGCGTGCCAGACGATACGATCCGCAAAAAGCTTGGATCGCCTTTCATCGGATCGACCATTCGCGAGACCGGTCTTGAATAAACCTTGACGATTCTGCAGGTTGATACCGGGTTTGGAATTTAGGTAAAGAAGGAGCCGCTTGATGGCGGCAATTGTCACGTCCAGCGAACGCGAACCATCCGACGAGTTGGGCAATGTGGGCGACCGTTGACGAAAAGCAAGCGTCAGTTATTGGTCCGAGCTTTCCGATCGGCGGACAGCATCCTGATTCCCGTTGCCGTTTTCCATGGGCGCACCGGCACGGCCGATGTGCGAACGGTTCAATGGCGTATTGATGGCGACCAGCGTTTCAAAAACTCCATTCTGGACAATTTCCGATCGTTGATTCATCAACTTGCGGTCCCAGATCACTTTGCCCGAGCGTCGCCCGGACCACTCTCGCGCCAAACAGGTTGTCAGTACATGAACCGTATCGCCAAAATAGAGTGGGCGTTGAAATTCCCAGTTTCTGACGGCGACGAATGCCAACGTATTCACGCTGGGAAAGTAGCTGCCCAGTCCGGCGACCCAGGAAAGCCCCAGCAGCCCATGCGCGATCGGTTGACGGTAATGGCTCTTGGAGGCAAAATCGTAATCGACGTGCAAGGGATTGAAATCACC